>NZ_VWXC01000019.1:0-117208 GCF_011752685.1 Candidatus Pantoea communis | reverse complement strand
AAGCGGCAATGACGGACTTGATCACCAAAGGGCGTCTGGATCTCGGGATTGCACGCGGTGCGTACTCCTATGAATACGAGCGTCTGATGCCGGGAATGGATGCCTGGGAAGCGGGCCAGCGTATGCGAGAGCTGGTTCCGGCGGTAAAAGCGTTGTGGAAAGGCGATTACGAACACAAGGGTGAGTTCTGGAATTTCCCGTCTACGACTTCATCGCCACAGCCCAAGCAGCAGCCGCATCCGCCAATCTGGGTCGCCGCCCGCGATCCGAACAGTCATGAGTTTGCGGTGAAGAACGGTTGCAACGTGCAGTGTACGCCACTGCATCAGGGGGAAGAGGAGATCACGCGTCTGATCACCACCTTTAAAGACGCCTGCCGTGAATACGCACCCGATCAGCCGCTGAAAATCATGCTACTGCAGCATGGATTCGTCGCCGAGGATGAGGCAGATGCGCAGCAAGCCGCTATTGAGCTCAATCGTTTTTATAACTACTTCGGCGCCTGGTTTAAGAACGAGCGCCCGGTGGAGCAAGGCCTGATTAAACCGCTGACGGAAGAAGAGATCGCGGCGAACACCTATTACAGCGTGGAAGGCATGCGAAAAAACCTGGCGATCGGCAATCCTGACCAGGTGATCGCGCGTCTGAAAAACTATGAGGCGATGGGCTACGATGAGTACGCATTGTGGCTGGACAGCGGTATGACCTTCGAGCGTAAAAAAGCCTCGCTGGAACGCTTCATTAAACATGTTGCACCTGCATTTCACTAAGCGGAGACGTCATGGAATCCTTCAAACTCTACATCGATGGCCAATTTGACGCTGGCGCAGCGACTTTTACCTCGCTGAACCCGGCCACTGCTGAGCCGTGGGCCAATATAGCCGAAGCGCGCAGCGAGCAAACCGACCGCGCGGTCCAGGCGGCAGCTCGTGCTTTTGAATCTGACGTGTGGCGTGGATTAACCGCCGGTGCGCGCGGCAAATTGCTGTTAAAGCTGGCCGATTTGATTGAACGTGACGCGCCGAAGTTGGCACGTCTGGAAACGCTCGATACCGGCAAAATCATCCGTGAAACTCAGGCGCAGATAGCCTACGTGGCGGAATACTATCGCTTCTATGCCGGGCTGGCGGACAAGATGGACGGCACCACGCTTAGCATCGATAAAGCCGATATGGAAACCTGGATCAAACGCGAACCGGTGGGGGTGGTTGCAGCGATTATTCCCTGGAACAGCCAGCTGTTTCTCTCCGCGGTGAAAATCGGGCCTGCCATCGCGGCCGGTTGTACGGTGGTGGTGAAAGCGGCAGAAGTTGCTCCGACGCCACTGCTGGCCTTCGCGGAGTTGGTGCATGAGGCCGGTTTCCCGGCTGGCGTCATCAACGTGATCACCGGATTTGCTAAAGGATGTGGCACGGTGCTGACACAGCATCCGCTGGTTGATCACATCGCCTTTACCGGCGGAGCAGATACCGCGCGCCATATTATTCGCAACAGTGCAGAAAACCTGGCGAGTACCTCCCTGGAATTAGGCGGGAAATCCCCGTTTATTGTGTTTGCTGATGCTGATTTAGACAGTGCAGCCAATGCGCAGGTGGCGGCCATCTTCTCTGCCTCAGGACAGAGCTGTGTGGCGGGATCGCGTCTGTTGGTGGATGAGCAGATTAAAGATGCCTTTATTGAAAAGCTCACCAGCAAAGTGCGCGGGATTGTGATTGGCTGCCCGCAACAGCAGGAGACGCAGTTTGGTCCACTTTGTACCGAGCGGCAGAAAAGCAATATCGAGCAGGTAGTGAGTCGCAGCATCGAGCAGGGCGCGCGTCTGGTGATCGGCAATCAGCCTATCGATCGCCCCGGTTTCTATTATCCGCCCACCATTCTCGATTGCAGCAGCGTGCCAAATGCGGAAAGCGTGGTGCAGGAGCTATTTGGCCCGGTCTTGTCGGTGCTGACGTTTAAGGATGAAGCCAACGCGATTCGTCTAGCCAACGGCACAGAGTATGGTCTGGCGGCAGGCGTATTCACCCAGAACCTGACACGCGCCCATCGCGTCACGCGTAAGTTACGCAGCGGCGTGGTCTGGCTGAATACTTATCGCGTGGTTTCACCGCTGGCGCCATTTGGCGGCTACGGTAAGTCCGGTTTCGGTCGTGAAGGTGGCATTGACGCGGCGCTGGAATACACCACCACGAAAACTGTCTGGCTGCGTACCAGCGATGAGCCGATTAGCGATCCCTTTATTATTCGCTGATTGATTAAGGTACGCATAAATGCGCACCCTGCGGGAAACAGGTTTGGAATATGTAGGGGCGTCATTTATGACGACCGTCACAGGTACAGTTGTTAAGCGTTAATTAGCACCGGGAGTCTTACCGCCAATTCTTTTAAAAAGAAGACGAAAATAAATTCGTCGGGATGGCTGCGGCTTTTTTCGCGAGGAAGGTTTTACCCACATTAAAAAACAATCCCACTTTGATAATTGGAGGGTACGATGAATACACAACCACGTCAGAGTCAAATTATAGAAAATAAGTCGGTGGATTATGTCCCGGAATCGGAACGCCAAGGTAAATCGCACAGTTTATTTACCTTGTGGTTCTGTACCAATATTGCACCCTTGGCGGTTGTCAGCGGCGCGATTGCCACCGAAACGTTTCATCTGAATGTTATTTCTGCTTTAACCGCGATTGTTGCCGGCCATCTGTTTGGCGGGATCTTCCTTGCGTTAACCTCTGCGCAAGGGCCGAAAGTCGGCATTCCACAAATGGTGCAGAGCCGCGCGCAGTTTGGTCGTTATGGTTCGCTGCTGGTGATCAGCTTCACGACGGTGATATATCTCGGGTTCTTTATCTCGAATATTTCGCTATCCGGTAAAGTCATCAACAACGTCTTCCCGTCGATGCCGGTAAGCAGTGCCACGGTCATTGGCGCTATTCTTGCCACCGCCATTGGTATCGTCGGATATCATTTTATCCACCGCATCAATAAAGTCGGCGCATGGATCATGGGTGCGGCGCTGATTTTGGGCCTGGCGCTGATGGTGTCACAACCCTTTCCGGCTGACTTTTGGTCTCGCGGCAGCATGAGTGCAGCAGGGTGGTTTGGCACTTTCTGCATAGGTGCGGTATGGCAAATCAGTTTCTCGCCCTATACCTCTGACTATTCGCGCTACCTGCCCGCCAATGTCGGTATTGCACGCCCGTTTATTGCCACCTATCTGGGTGCCTGTGGGGGTACTATTCTGGCCTTTATTTTCGGCATGATGGCGGTCAATATTGCGCCAACCAGTGATGCTATGATGTCAGTGCGCCACGCCACTGGCTGGCTCGGCCCGATATTAATGGTGCTGTTCCTGATTAATATTATCTGCCATAACTCGATGAACCTGTACGGCGCAGTGTTATCACTGATCACCGCAGTGCAAACGTTCCGTCCTCACTGGACACCGGGAGCCGCCGTTCGGTTGGTGGTTTCAGCGTTGGTATTAGTGGGAAGCGTGTTGGTCGCGCTGGCGGCATCGCAGAACTTTGTTTCCTTCTTTATCAATTTGATTCTGGCGTTGATTGCGGTATTGATTCCATGGATTGTGATTAATCTACTGGACTTTTATTATGTGAATAAGCAAAAGTATGACGTTGAAGCGATATTTCGTGCAGACGGCGGACGTTATGGATTGCTCAATACCCAGGCATTGCTGGTCTATTTCGCTGGAATCTTAGTGCAAGTGCCCTTTGTTGAAAATGCATTCCTTTCCGGTCCCTATGCGAATTTAATTCCGGGTGTGGATATTTCATGGATCATCAGTTTTGTGGTGACCAGCATAGCTTATCCAATATTTCATCGCAAAACCCAACCATTGTTGGCACGGGTCAGTGATAGCAACGCTTGAATTAAAAGCAAGTTATAATATTAAAAACCAATTGATTTGACCGCTATCATAAAACTGTAAAGTATTCACATCTCAACCAGGCGCGAGGGCGTCTGGTTTATAAAAAGTAAAGATGGTATGCGAGAATAACAGGGATGCCGGCTATGAATAACTGCAGCCCAGTTTGGTGAAACTTGCTGAAGTGAGGATGCGGATACCTAGCAGCGCAATTTATTTAGCGTCTTGTATAACCCGCGTTATAAATCGCGCCGCTGTAGACTGTGCTGGCTGTTAGTCATGAGAAAGAGAGGGCATGAGTGCGTCGGCGAATATTTTATGAAACATAATTATGATTTTGATATTAGGTATATGATTGATAAATAGTGTTTTTCATATCAATCCAGTTTAGACCCACTATCTACAGACTGGCGGAGTGGCTGAGCTTAAACAATTTAAGCGAGGGTAAATCCGATAAGAAACTACCTGGACTTCGGTCAGTATCAAAGGGCTAAGTCTTGTTTTACTACCTTGAGTAAAATGTGCATATTTTCAATGGAATCAGATATTAAGTATTAACGTTTTCTATTCATCGTAATGTCAGTGCCTATACTCTGAGTTATCCCCACTAACTCACGAAGGAGTAGTTATGTCCTGTAAACTTCGCGCTGTTTTGTTTACCACCAGTTGTATCTCTGCTTCGGTTAGCGCCGCCACTGACAACACATTGCTCATCCGTCAGGGTTACCTGTTACCCATGACAGCCAATGGAGTGGGCGAACCTTCAACCGACATACTGATCCACAATAACCAGATAGTGAAGATTGGCAAAAATCTTGTGGCCCCCGATGCAAAGATAATAGACGCCCGTGGTAAGTATGTCATGCCGGGGTTTGTCGATGCGCATAATCATTTATGGGTCACCACCATGCGCGGCCAGTTCAGAAACAAGCAGGGTAAATTTTTCCCTGTCAGCAATAAGTTAGCAAAGGAGATGCAGCCGGATGACATCTGGCAGGCAATGTATTCTGGTTCGCTTGAACTGTTACAGTCAGGGGTCACAACGACGGGTGACTTCTTTGATAACATACGTGGTCCTGCCTGGGGTGATGCAGGTTTCAGGGCGCTGGAAAAGAGCGGTATTCGCGCCATCATGTATTATGGTGGTCCTGACAAAACCACCAAAAATATGATTGATTTGAAGCACCTGGCTGAACTTAAAAAGCAGTCAACCAGTCGCGTCCAGCTTGGGTTGGGCTGGCGGGTCCCCCGGGATTTATCCAGCCAGCAGAACTGGGCAATGCGGGATGAAGAATACAGGTTTGCTGTTCAGCACAAGCTGCCGATTCAGGTGCATGTCAGCGGCGATGCTCGCGCAATGTTTGATGCACTGATAGACCGTCAATACTTATCACCATTACTGACAGTCATACACGCAAGCGATGCGCTGCCACAGCAATTAAACGCCTTGCAGAGAGCAGGCGGTGGACTGGTGTTAACGCCAGTCAGCGAACAACGCGTCGGTTATGGGTTGACGCTGCTTAATCAATTTAAGGGTGTTGAAAGGCAGGGCCTGGGCATAGATGGGAATGCTTTGTCTGGCGGAGCTAATATATTCGAGACGCTTCGCACAGCAGCGCTGACTGAAAGCGGTGATGCTAAAGATGAAGCACTTCCAGACCCGCGTGAGCTACTGATGCTGGCTACACGTCGCTCTGCTGAATCGATTGGATTGGGTGCAATAACCGGAACCCTTGAAGAGGGTAAGCGGGCAGACATTCAGATAATCAATCCTAATACCCTGAATATGGCAGGTTTTGGCGGCGGCGACCCGGCAGCACTCATCGTCTACTCGGCTCAGCCGGCAAATGTGGAGACCGTCATTGTCGACGGTCACATTATCAAAGCAGATGGCAAACTGCAGGGTATAAATCTGGTAGAGCAGCTGAGGGCCTCTAATGCTTCGGCTAAAAGGCTTCTGGAGAGAAGTGAATCGCAGATGTAATGGTGTTTACCACTGTCCTTACAATAAGGACATAACGAGCAAGCTGAGGGGCATTGCTGCCTCTCAGCGAATTATGCCAATTTCCGCAGATCAGACGCAAAAGAGTGGATGATGAACACGCCGCTGAAGAAGGAGCGCTGTGGTGTGGCTTACGAAGACATGACTAAAGTTGAATCGCCACAGGTTTAACAGAGACCTCAGGGGCAATTAAGATGGCTTAAAGAGAGGTGCCCATGAGCGCTAGGCGTTATCCTGGAGAGTTCAAAATTGAAGCAGTTAAACAGGTCGTTGATCGCGGCCATTCCATTACAAGTGTCGCCACGCGTCTTGATATCACCAAGCACAGCCTCTATGCCTGGGTAAAATATCGGCTCTGAATCGCCTTCGCTGTTGCTAATCACAGCCGGTGATAACCCTCAGCGGCTTCAGTCTGAGTCAGGCTTTCTAATTAGGGCGAACGCACCGCAATGTGTCGCGCGTCGCCCTAAATGATTGCAGCTTAACCAAATAATTAACATTGAACACATTTATTTCACGCTTAATGCGTGATTTTGTGAGGGCGGAAGTGTTGGTGAGTGCTAGCGGCTGATGATAGCTGAAGGGGTTTTACTGTGCGGTCGTAGCCATTCGGTGGCGATCATGATCAATGCTAAAACCACACCAAAGCTGCACACCGCATACCATCCCCATAATAAAAAGAGGCGAGTGGCCAACAGCGTGCCCAGGGAGCCGCCAACAAAATAGCCGCACATATAGATGCTGTTGATGCGCCCACGCGCAGCCAGATCCAGCGTAAACGCGGCGTTCTGATTGGCGGAATGGCTTAATCCTGCACCGCCGTCGAGCAATAACAGCCCAATCACCATAAACACCAGACTTTTTTCAGCAGCAAACAACAGAATAAAACCGGATAACATCAGC
The DNA here is from genome assembly GCF_011752685.1 of Candidatus Pantoea communis. Classification (NCBI taxonomy): domain Bacteria; kingdom Pseudomonadati; phylum Pseudomonadota; class Gammaproteobacteria; order Enterobacterales; family Erwiniaceae; genus Pantoea; species Candidatus Pantoea communis. Next base: position 110,420 of record NZ_VWXC01000019.1, on the reverse strand, counting down.
GCCCCCGACAGCAACTGCGTATGGCGAAACTGACCGCGATCGATAGCGCGTCCGGCTAGCGACGCCGCGCCTGCGCCCGCCATGCCCGCTAAACCAAACAGACCGGCGATATTTGGCCCATAGCCAAACTGCTGTTGCAGCCAAATGGCGTAGGTTGCCCAAAACGCCATAAACAGCGCAAACGTGATGGCACCTTTCAGCGTGTGGCGGCGCAGCGCGGGCAGTTGTCGGGTCATATTGATGCTGGATTTCAGCAGTTTGCGATAAGATTGCCGCTCGTGATGGCGACTTTGCGGCAACACCCAGCGCAAATAGGCCGCCAGCAGCAACATCACAATCGATGCGACAAAATAGAGCGTGCGCCAGCCAGATGCACTGGCGACCCATCCCGCCAGCACTTTTGACAGCAGCACGCCGCTTAATACACCGGAAAGCACCAATCCTGACGCCTGACCGGCACGTCCGGCGGGTGCCAGCAGCGCAGCGAAGGGCGTCAGTAGCTGTGGAACCACGCCCCACAAACCAAGCAAAAAACCGCCCGCCAGCAGCCAAGCTGGTGTCGCCGCATATCCCTGAATCAATAACGCCGCGCTGGCAAGCAGCAACAAACTTACAATCAGGCGACGTCGCTCCAGCAAGTCAGAGAGCGGCAGCAGGAAAAAAATGCCCAACGCGAAACCCAACTGCGTCAGCGCCGGTAGCCAGCCGACGTCGGCCAGAGAAACATGTAAAGAAGAGGCAATCGAGGGCAGCAGCGGCTGAGAGTAGTGTAAATTCGCCGCGCCCAAACCGGCAGCAACGGCCATAACCCAGATTACCAGCGGAATTTTCGTGGATGACATAGCATCTCCATCAACAAGCAGGCGCTGCCGAGACAACGCCTGCAACAGTGTTACGGCACCCAGGCGATGACGTCGAGCAAGGTATGCGCGCCTGGCACCACCAAAGGACCGCCTAAAATCATGGTGGTGGAACAGGGTTTCAAACCAGGGAAATGCGCGGCCCACTCTTCAACCGTTTCGGCAAAGTGTTTGCCATCGTCGTGGAAACAGGCGCGACGCACCACGTTCTCAAGTGACGTGCCACCGGCTTCACAAATGGCGGCAATGTTTTTCATCATGTAGCGCATTTGGTCACGCGCGGGCATGCCGTAATAAGGGAAATCAGGATTACGTGACAAAGCCGCGGGCAGAACACCGTCGCTATCGCACGGCAACTGCTGGCTGAGGAACAGGAAGTTACCGGCTTTTACGGCCTGCGGTTCATGACTGAACGGCTTCGGTGCGTTATCTGTTTCGATGGTTTCAATGATTAATTCGCTGTCATTGGCTAACAGCGTCAAGGCGATCTCGACTCGGCTGCCTTTGCCACCCAATCCCATATATGGAATCACGCAACGCGCCGGAGGATGCTCAGGGAACCAACGTTTCCAGACCTTTTCCATGCCTTCAAAGTCGGCAGGATCGCCGATATAAACATCCGCTTTAACGGCGCGTGAAAGGGATGTGCCAGCAGATTCGGCAATCTGCTGCAATTTCCACAAGGTATATTCCGTTTGCTGCTCAATTTCGGAACCGTACCAAACATAAGGATTGACGCGCGCCTCTTTGGCCAGCGCGCTCGGTTCACCGAGATTGATGCCGCTGCCGTAATCGCCTTGCCAATCCACCGGAATTTCCCCGGCGAGGAACACCCAATCCCCACGGCGAATCGCCGGTGAATAGCCCGCAAGCGGAGCCGGAACGCCAGCCGGAACCGGATAACCGATGTTTTCGCCATCGTCGTCGGCGAGGATCAAATCCACTTCGATTAGCGTGTCTTTAACTAACAGCTCATGAATGCCCATGCCGGTTGAAGCGGGACGCGGATCCTGAATGAATTTATTCCGCTCATCCAGATAGGGCGTGATGGTGATGCGCGGCCAGGTATTTCCCAGCTTGAACTCTTCCAGCGTCGGGAACGCAGAGACGTACCATTGCCAGATGCGCACCGCATCTTTGTTGATGTCGCGACCGGCGGCGGTTTTGGCGATATTGCCCAGCAGATAGCGCGACTGTAACGCCATGTCGTTGCCAAGATTTGGATTCGGCGATATCGCTTCTGGCGCCAACGCGGTTTGATAATCGCTGGCTAAATGCCCGGAAACAAACAGCCAGCCGCCGGCTTTAATCGCCGGTGTGTATGGCATTAACGGTTTGGGTGTGCCATCTGGCCAGACAGCTTCTGGTTTTTTATTGGCATTACTCATCTTCGTTTATCCTCGCATGTGTGAATTTCAGGAAAGAGCATGTTCAAGAATCGCTTTGTAGCTGGCCGCTTGGCCTTCGAGTTCCTTCACTAGACGCCCGGACCGCATCACATAGATGCGATCCGCCAGGCCAATGAGTTCTTCAAATTCAGATGAGGCGATCACCAATGTGCAGTCGTTGTGCCAGGCGGCCTGACGCAGCAACGCGTGGATTTCTGCCTTGGCGCGCACATCCACGCCTTGGGTCGGTTCTTCAATCAGCAGCAGACGCGCACGACTCTCCAGCGCTCGCGCCAGCACCACTTTCTGTTGATTGCCGCCGGACAAGCTGCCAATGAGGGTCTCTGCGCTGCCGGGCCGAATGGTGAGGTCATCGACATAGCGTTGCGCCATGTCGCGTTCGGCCTTATGCCAACGTAAACCCCAGCGCCGCACCTGCTGGCGCACGCGGGCGCTTAACGCGATGTTGGCGCGAATAGGCAAGCCCGGCACAATCGCCGAACCGCGCCGGTCGGCGGGAACCAGCAGAATGCCGTGGCGCAGCGCATGGCGGCTGGTCAACGGCGACAAAGTGCGGCTATCCAACATCACTTCACCTTGATGGTGAGGATCAGTACCAGCTATCGCGCGCAGCAGATTGCCGTGTCCGGCGCCTTGAACACCGGCAATGCCAACAATTTCTCCGGGCAAGGCATGCAGCGATACATCGCTAAACTGTTGCCCCGAGAGCTGCGACACCTTGAGGCGCGGAAAGGTGTTGATGTTGAGCGGCGTCGCGCGAACCGCGCATTCGGATGGCAGCTTTCCGCCGGGCTTCGCCATGCAATCCACAATGTCCTGACGATCAATTTCGCCGCGCCGGAAATAGCCTACATTTTTGCCATCGCGCAGAATGGTGAAGCAATCCGCCATGCGCATCACTTCCCCCAAACGGTGGGTGACATACAAGATGGATTTCCCCTGATCGCGCAGCTGTTCGAGGCGGTCAAGCAGCTGTTCTGCATCATGTTCCGAGAGCACGGCGGTGGGTTCATCAAGAATCAACAGATCGCCGGGATTCAGCAGCGCACGGGCAATTTGCGCCAAATGCAGATGCGGCACCGAGAGTTCGCTGGTCAGCGTGTGGGGTGAAAAAGTCGCGCCCACGCGGCTCAGCGCCTGCTCCACTTTCTCAATTTCATGCGGATTGAGGCGATCTTTCAGCGTGTGCAAGCTTTCGCTGCCCAGCAGGATGTTACGGCCGATGGAAAAACCGGGCACCATCAAGATATCCTGCGGCACCAGACTCACTCCGAGCCGCTGCGCCATTTGCGGGTTTTCCATGCGCACAGGTTCATCATTCAGCAGATAGTGACCTGCGTCCGCACGGTGAATGCCGGTGAGGATGCGGATCAGCGTGGATTTCCCCGCGCCGTTTTCACCCAGCAGCGCATGAATTTCTCCGCGTCTCAGTTCCAGATCAATATTGTCGAGCGCGACCACGCCAGGAAAGCGTTTGCCCACGCCGCTCAGGCGCAGCATCGCCGTGCCGTTTGTCTGTGCATTCAGCATGAATCTCTCCACGGATTAGCGGGCAGGCGAACTGCCCGAACAGGTGATTAGCCGAGAGGCTTGAAGTCAGCAGGCAAAATGCTGCTCTTTGACCACACTGGATTACTCAAATCGCTGGCTGTCATGGCGGCAACGGGCGCACAAGTGCGTTTTGCCGGAGGACGTTTTTCAAGGATGTCGATGGCCATTTTCACGCCGTAATAACCGGTGGAAATGGGGAAGTCGGGCAATACGGCAGTGATTTTGCTCTGTTTCAGCGCATCTTCCGTCACATTGGTTAATCCACCGGCGACATACACCGCTTTCTGGTACTCCGCAGGAATGGATTGCGGAGCCAGCAGGAAGGAACCGGTGGCGTAAATCCAGCTAAATTGTGGATTTGCCTGCGCGGCGTTGACGAATTTGGTTAAACCTTGTTGCGGATCGATATCGGTGCTGACGATGGTCGCGATCTGAAATTGCGGGTATTTCTTCAGCGTATCCACAAAACCGGCGATGCGCCGACGTGCCCAACTGGCGTTGGCCGGACCGCCCATCACAATGCCTTTGCCACCGGCAACATCCTGTTTTGCTAAGGCTTCTGCCGCCATCACGCCTTGGGTGTAATCGTCCTGAACCAGTTTCCACGATTGTTCACTGTTCGATAGCGTGCCGACATCAACCACCGGTGTGCCGTTGTCGATGGTGTCGTCAATAGTTTGCGCTAAACCATCGGGATCGGACGGGTTAATCAGCACCGCATCCGGCTTACGCGCCAGCGCATTTTCCAGTTGGGTGATTTGCGAAGCCGGGTCCATAAAACCTTTGCCCGCTGTGACGGCGAGTTTTACGCCGGCTTCGTTTGCGGCCTGCTGTGCGCCGTACAGCAATGCCTGAATGTACGGATTGGCGTACGAAGGCACCGAGAAGGCAATGGTGTAAGGCTTGCTGGCCTTCGTGATCTGCGTCTGCGCTATGTCATTGACGCCCAAGGTGACGTCGCAACTCATCGGTGTATGTTCGGCAGGCGTCAGCGATAACTCTTCGGCCCACAACGGCGCAGAATTGATCAGCAGGGCGACTGGCATTAACAGCAAAGGCAGGTGTGCTTTTTTCATACTCGTTTCTCCCGGTGAAGGCCAACCATCAAGGGCGGGCAGGCATAAAAAGACGTTTAAGCGGTGCGAGACCCATGCCGCGGGCGCGGGAGATAATCACCGCAATCACCAGCACTGCGCCGGTAATCATCTGTTGGATAAAGGGATTGACGCCGGCGATGTCGAGTCCGGTAGTCAGCAAGGTGATAAACACCACGCCGAGAATCACGCCGGTGAAGCGACCGATTCCGCCACCAATCACCACGCCACCAATCACGGCGGTGGCGATTGACAGAAGATCGTAGCCCTGACCAAGGCTGCCTTGCGCCACTGACACACGTGACGTCAGCATCACGCCGCCCATCGCGGCGAAAGTGCCGCATAAGGTGTAGGCCAACATTTCATAGGCTTTGACGGCGACGCCCGCCACGCGCGCGGTTTCGCGGCTGCCGCCGATGGCATAAATGTAGAGACCGAAACGCGTGCGCTGCATCAGAAACCAGGCGAGCAGCAACACAATGATGGCAATTGCGGCGGCGCTGGGAATGCTGCCCCAATTGCTGCGTCCTAACATCGATAACGCGCGAGGCAGACCAATGATGGTGCCGCCATTGGCTAATTGGTTGGCTAAACCGGCGGTTACGGTGAGAACGCCCAACGTCATCACAAAAGGCGTGACGCGAAATAGCGCGATGCCGATGCCATTAATGAGTCCCACCGCGGTTCCTGAAAGCACCGCGAGCAGCGCGGCAAGCGGAACGTCGATGCCAGCTTTCATCAGCAGCGCGCCGGTGACGCTTGCCAATCCCATCGTGGCGCCAACGGAGATATCAAAACCGCCGACGATCAATGCAAAGCTTTGACCGATTGACACCACCGCCAAGATTCCTGCGACACGCGCCATATTGTTGGCCGTGGTCAAGGTGGCGAAGCTGCCGGGAAATAGCAGTGAAAACAGCACGGCCAGAAAAGCGATAGCAAATAGGATCTGCAATTCCGTTGTGGTTAGCCAAAGGCGTTTTGGCTGTGTCGGCGACGCCGCGGACAGAGATGAAGCAGAAATGCTCTTCGCCATTTACAACCTCTCAGGGAATAAAAAAGCTATTGAGTTGGGATGGCTTAAGTTAGAACGTTCGTACTAACACTATCAATGCGTTGGGTAATAGCGTTTTTATATGATGAGAATTTGCGCTTATGGCGGGCAGCATAACTGCCCGTGAAAGTTATGGTGCAGGGGAGGTGGCGGGAGCGCGAAGGGCGGCAGCAAAGGCTTGAATGATGTAGCGAATGGATTCGCTGCTGTCTTCAGGCGAGCAAACACCGGAAGAGATTTCCGCCAATTGCCCGAAATCAGACATGGTGTAGATCATTGATCCCACTAAAAAATGGAAACGCCAATGCACATCTTTCAGCGACAAATGAGGAAGCGCTTTTGCTAATGCTTCAACAAACAGGCGATCATTTACGTCGTAGGCTTCACTGAGCGTGGCGCGAGAATCTGGCGATGCATCGGCGACTAAACGTGCGCGCATCTTATTGAATAAATCATGTTTATCGCCCGGCTGCACATTGAGCGCCGGTTGGACAAAGGCCTCGATAATAGCTTCAATGTCGTTTTCCAGCCCGGTAAGTTTTAACTGTTGCAGGCTAGCGCTACGACGCTCAGTTTGTGCCCGCGCACGACGCAAAAAGATATGACGAAACAGTGCCTGACGCGTACCAAAATGATAGTTAATGGCCGATAAGCTCACGCCAGCTGCGCTAGCTAAATCGCGAAAACTGACCAATTCTGGATTGCGTTCGGCAAAGAGCGGCTCTGCGGCTTCGAGTATACGTTGATAAGCTTCTCCTTGCGGGAGGCGCTCGCTTTTCTTTTTCAACATCATTAATCATTATGTACGAACGTTCTTACTAATTTAGTGAGATTACTTGAGCGACTGGGTTCATACAACTTTTCTCTGCTGCAGAAAATGAAAGCAGGGTATGAGGTGTTTTAACGGCCTAATGCGATCATGTATTGGAACCAATGCAATGATCAGCGCTGGTAATGTTGGAAATAACCCACTGATGAGAAAGTTGCGGCATCGTAAAGGTCCAAGTGCGCACTCAATTACATTATTTAACATAATAAGTATTGCGCGAATTTTTGTATGCTATTGATTAATATCAATATTAATGCATCTATTGAGTTTACCTGACCGCTTCGAGCTACCTGCTAAGGATCCTGTGATGACAGGCTCTGCTGCGGAGTTTTTAACGGTGAACGAACTTAACCAGCTTAAAGTTATTCAAATCGTTGTCGACCGATGGCTGATAACCCATCTCGCTGCTGAGCATCTTGGTATTTCCGACAGGCATTGTCGTCGCCTGCTTCAGCGCTATCGCACAGACGGTCCGCTGGGCATGGCTGATCGGCGGCGCGGCAAGCCCAGCAACTATCAGCTGCCAGCAGGCCTTGCTGAAAGTGCGGTTCAGATCATCCGCGAGCGCTACGCTGATTTTGGCCCGACGCTGGCCTTCGAGAAGCTGGCCGAGCTGCACGGCGTGACGCTGTCTAAAGAGACCGTACGCAAGCTGATGATGCAGTCAGGACTCTGGATCCCGCGCAGGCATCGCGTCCCAAAGATTCAGCAACCGCGTTACCGGCGCGCCTGTGTCGGCGAGCTGATACAGATCGACGGCTGCGATCACCGCTGGTGCGAGGAACGTGGCCCGGCCTGCACGCTGCTGGTTAATGTGGATGACGCGACCAGCCGCCTGATGCAGCTTCATTTCGTCCGCTCCGAGTCCACGTTCACCTACTTTGAAGCCACGCGCGGCTATCTGGAGCAGCACGGCAAGCCGCTGGCGTTTTACAGCGACAAGGACAGCGTGTTCCGCATCAACAATAAACATGCGGCTGGCGGCGACGGTCAGACGCAGTTCGGTCGCGCGATGAACGAGCTGATCATCACCGGCATCTGCGCCAACACCAGCTCTGCCAAGGGCCGCGTGGAGCGTGCACACCTCACGTTGCAGGATCGGCTGGTCAAGGAACTCAGGCTGCGTGACATCAGCACGCCTGACGCGGCTAACGCCTTTGCCGCTGAGTTTATGGCGGACTACAACCGGCGTTTCGCGAAGGCACCGAGGCATGATTTTGACGTTCACCGTCCGCTCGATGCAGACGACAACCTGAACCAGATATTTACCTGGCGCGAACCGCGCAAGGTTTCGAAAGCGCTGACGGTCCGCCACGATAAAATGCTGTTGCTTCTTGAGGATAACGATGACAGCCGCCGCGCGATGGGTAAGTATCTGGATGCCTGGCAGTACCCGGATGGTCGCGTTGAACTCAGGAGTCACGGCACGGTGCTCCCCTACGCTACCTACGACCGGCTGTCTGAAGTTGACCAGGGTGCGATCGTTGACAACAAACGGCTTGGACACGCGCTGGCCGTGGCCAAGCTGATGCAGGACAAGCGTGATAATACGCGGTCTCAGGGCCTCCCGGCCGGAACCGGGCCGAATCGGAGAAGTGCGAAGAAAGATCCAGCTAAAAAGCGGCAACGTGCGGTCAATGAGGATGATTTACTGGAGGCGATGATTGATTTACAGGCGCGAAGCCAGGAGATATTTGGAAGTTGAAGTATTTATCAATACAATCAGAGCGATACCGACATTCACAAGGATGAGAGATGAAGTTATTTTCAACTGAACGGACCGATGTATATCTGCTGAACTTAGACCATTCAGTCAATTTTCAGCGTTACTTGCTTGATAACAGAGCCAATTTCGCGCCCTTTGAACCACTGCGAAATGAAGAATATTTCACAATCAATAGCGTGGCTGAAAGGATCAGTAATGCGCTACTCGATTATGAAGAAAGAAAGTGCATCCTTATGGTTTTTACCTTTAAAGATGATAACAAAATTATAGGTAGTATAAATTTCACCAACTTTATATTCGGTGTTTTTCAGGCATGCTATCTAGGATTTTCAATCGACCGGGATTATCAGGGTAAGGGCCTGATGCATGAGGCGCTAAAAGAATCCATCTCCTATGTACATGATAAATATAATATTCATAGAATAATGGCTAATCATCTCTCTTAAAATTTACGCAGCAATAAGACTCTGAGTAGTCTGGGCTTTGTAAAAGAAGGTTATGCATAATCTTATCTGAAAATAAATGGTGTTTGGCAGAACCATATACTTAACTCGCTGATCCTTCCGGAATAATTAGCCACTTTATTAAAACTAAATTTTAATTTTAGTTAACCCTCAAAGCAGAGGGTTAGTTCTTTTATTAAAAGCCTAACCGGACACCTCAGGTTGCCTGAACCCGGTCATCTCTGCTTAGCTTTAACATAATTATCTTCATGATATTAATCGCATTTATTGGATTATAACCTCATCACCATCTCAAACTCCAAGTCGGTTAGCCTCTTGATAAGCGTTAATCATGTTTTGGTGGAAACTATCATAGCTTGGCATTACAGATGCTAGGAGATCTGTATCGATACCACGATCTTCAAGATAATTGATTTGAGAGGCGGTTGAAGCATCACCACCTAACGCCTCTTCCAACTGCATTTTAGCCGAGTTAATGGCATTGTCATTCCCGGATAAATCTTCAAGCCGTGTACAGTGCTGGTAATTATCTCTCAAAACGCAAAGCATCCAACTTTCTGATTTTGGCTTAGGAACCATCGCCACGCCACGCCCTCCAAGTTTACTGTCGTGAAACCCTTGCTGAATTGAATTGACTTTATCCTGCCAAAGTGAGGCATCAGCAGACCGCGTGCCATCACAATCACGAAACAGTACAGCTATGACGGAGTCATCACCATATTCAGCAGCAAGCTCAACAGACCTGTTACCTAGAGTCTTAGCATTACGATAAAAATAGCCAGTTTCCAGTGCACTATTCTTCTTACCCTGCAGGCTCATGCTCTTTCTGTTCTGCCGCTGCTCGCCAGCTAAACGAATCAGCTCAGGTTTGGCCACAAAGATGTAGCGGTCTGGAGTAGTATCGAGCATGGAGAAATTCATCAAGCCTTTGAGCTCTTTATCTACAAAATATGTCATTGGACCAAAACTGAATTCCGGTCGAGTACATTCACCCATTCTGTTAGTACATGAACCTAGGTCTGAGGGGCCCTCACCACTTAATACGACAATCATTATCAATCCTTGAATTGGGATGGTTGCTTCTGATCTAGCGCTATATTATCAAGCGTTAAAAGTTGCAGGTCGGTATCAATAAACGCCTCTCCAGGCCCCATAACCTCAAGCTTTTCATTAATACGATCAATACTGAAGAACGGTCGTATACGAGTATGTCCTTGGGGTGATTTGTAAACAAACTGAACGCCTTTGCGAGCGACATCATCCTCTAGATAATTCAGTATCATTGGACTGTGTGTGGTCACAATGACTTGTGTTTTTGCGGTGACAAGAGCATCAACAAGTTTTTCGATGATTTGTGGATTTATGCCGTTTTCAATTTCATCTAGAAGAAGCAAGGAACTTTCTTTGGATTCGACCTGCGCCATAACAGCCAGAATACGCAACAAACCGTCGTTAAGCTGTCCTGCATCAGTCTCACAAACGATCACATCCTCATTGGAATCTGAAAAACGTTCCGTGACAATCAGCCTCTTCCATCCTCCTTTTAAAGTTGAGGTACGCAGGCCAACTATCTGCGGATAAAACGATTTCAGTATCTGTAGCAGCTCCTTTCTTTCCTCGACCGTAAGCGTATCCAAGTAGCCTGATAGCTTTTCACCACCAATGCCAACGCCTGATGGCTTCAATTCTGACCGGGAGCGCTTACGCAGCAAATGAGGGGACAGCAGCTCAAGAGAGCGGATATTTTTGAGTGCATCACGGAAATGTACAATCTCTTCAGCAATCACATTATCTTTTAACGCCGATAAGATTGAACCTCTGTACTCGAACGGAATCGGTTCATAGCTCCGATCATGAGTTCTGTATTTACCATCAAGAACCTCAAGGTACATGTTATCATCAATGGAGATATTTTCCCTCGTCATTCTCATGTAAACGCGATTGAAGTGGCCTTGCCAGACAAGGGATTGACCATTCATATCAAAAACGACTTCTAAAAATATCGTTTGCAGCGAAGTCTTGCTGCTACTTGTCCGGGAGTGCAAATCCTTCGGTTCCCACCCTCGTGCGTCTAACCAGGTGTAAAGTTCACCATGCATCTGCTCTGATATGAAATCGATAGCCTGCAAAATGGTACTTTTCCCCGCACTATTCATCCCGACAAAACAGTTAAATTTCTGCAAGTTAATCGAGATATCAACTAATGATTTAAAATTTCGAATAGCTATTGTTCGGATCATTTTTAGCGCTCTTTTTCTTTCTAAACAATGCGTTAAGATGTGAAGTATATATTACTCACCATCAGTTTACTCAGTTCTGACTTTAAGTTCCTATTTTGCTTACGCATGGGCTCATTAAGCTCCATCTGATACTCACAATCGATATTTGGGACTTATCGCAAGCCGGCATTGGACTTTGACCCTCTTTAAGTCATCTTAAATGACTCTGAGGTGTCTGTTAAACCCATGGCGATTCAATTTATTCAGATACGATATCTTCATAACAACATGTAACGGTGAGCGGCCATGCTGTTTACTGTATGGTCGTAAGGCGCTATGCAAGCCGTCAGGCGCGGCAGATTTTTACTTTTATCAACATATCCACCGGATAGATCAATTGTTTTAAGATCATAAGAAGATCATATTGAGATCAATAGAAGATCAAAAGAGATCACCAGCGCTCTATCTTAATGATCTAAATGAGAAAAACTACACATCGGGTATCTACTTTCATGAATAAGGTATTTACTTTCATGTGCTTGGTATCCACTTTCATGAAAAAGGTCTCTACTTTCATGGAAAAGGTATTTACTTTCATGCTATAAAGGTATCCACTTTCATGATAATGCGATCTTATTGACCTGTGGGTGTGGATAAGTGGGAAACGACAATAAAGTCATAGACATAAACAATCCTTTTGCGATCGTTAAAAAGGATTCAGAAACAGTTTATCTACTGGAGCCGAACAGCAACAAAACCGTTCAGCCGGTGGCATTACTGCGTCTGAGCGTCTTCACTCCCGTCGCGCCCAAGGAAAAAGGAAAGCGTGACTTTCTGATTGACGCGTCTGATGAGCTCTCCAGCCTTGAGGTGGCAAAACGCGAAGGCTATACGGATATCAAGATCCAGGGCGCCAAGCTGAGCATGTCCACGGATTTTAAAACGTGGCTTGGCATCATCATGGCCTTTTCCACCTACGGCTACAGCAGCGAAACCATTCGGCTTCCCTTTACCGATTTCGCCAAGATGTGCGGCATCAAGTCGGCAGATCTCAACGCCCGCTCTCGAAAGCGCCTGCACGACTCGCTTTTCAGCATTTCCAGCGTGACGCTCGCCTTCAGCAGTAAGGATGGTAAGAAATCCATGTTTTCTCACCTTGTGCAGCGCGCGGTGCTCAACATGAACACGGATACGGTGGAGATCACGGCGGACAGCAATCTGTGGGAACTTTACCGCTACGATCATAAAGTCCTGCTGGGCCTCAAGGCGCTGTCCGAATTGTCCCGTAAGGAAGCCGCACAGTCACTTTATATCTATTTTGAGAGCATGCCCGGCGGTACGCTTTACATCTCCATGAAGCGCCTCAGAGAGCGTCTGGCGATGGGGTCGCCCGTCAAGCTGCAGAACTCCATCATCAGGCGCGCGATGGCCGACCTGAAGAAGATAGGCTACATCGATTATACCGAGCTGAAAAAAGGCCGTGAGATCCAGTTTGTCATCAGCAGCCGCTCTCCCAAGCTTCAGGCGTTATCCGGTCACTGATTTTCCGGAAAGGTATTCACTTTCATGCAGACGGCACTGAAGTCTCTGCTTTCATGAGTTAAACGTCAAAGGTATCTACTTTCATGAATGGCCGGCGGAAACCTATGCCATACCTGTCCCATTCAGGGTATATACATTCATGTATCCCGTTGTAAGGTCGCCCCCCCTGACGTCACTGGGCGTTATCCGGTCTTTGCTTTCATGTAGACCTCCGCTGAGGTCTCTGCTTTCATAATGATCCCGCAGTAAACGTATCTACTTTCATGGAAATCGCGCACCCGTCACGTAGCGGTTCATGAAAGTAGATACCTTTCTGTGGGACGATCAGTGTCTCTTCATGAAAGCAGATACCTTCAGGCTGTGTTTACGGACTGCAGCATGAAAGTAGATACTCTTTCAGATCAGCGATTACCCGGTAGGACAGTATTCATGCAAGTAGATACCCTCATCATGTAAGTAAATACCTTCAATCGGGTTACGAAGCCCTGTCCGATTTAAAAGTAAGTGAGTGGTTGCTAACTATGAAGAGAAGGTATAATGGGCTCATTAGCTTTGAACTACATTCCGGCAGGCGGGAGTGAGTATAAGTTATGCTTGCGGCCGCATGGCGGGGGGGAGATCGTGAAAAGGTATTCACTTTCATGGAAGGCACAGGAATATGTCAGTCAGGGCTTACCATTGCGCCGACCATCATGAAAGTAAATACCCTTTCCAACGTTGCTACACTGTCACCTTTTTCACTGGCGTGAAGACTGTAACTTGCATTCGTCACTTGCTCCCGTCTCCCGGTTATTAAATGCTTCCAGATCAGCCTCCAGAACCCGGGTCATTGCCGGAGTGGGCACCGATGAAAACATCAGCCACGGAAAACACCAGGTAACCATGTTCAGCAATATTGCCGGTGCAGTGTACTCGATCCCGGCCTTCCACCCTATCAGGCCGGAAATCGCCAGAACCAGGCCGAACGACAGGGGAAGGTTTACGTATGCATATCCCCACCATGCGCGCTGGCACCATTTTTTATCAAAACGGATCTGACCGTCCTCTTCGCTGAGCCAGCTGCGCCATGATGCAAGATATCGTGGACGCTGATTGAACTGGTGACAGAACTCAACCGCCAGAGGCTGTAGCCGGTAGTTAAAGATGCCCGTCAGCGGATGCAGTGCGAGCTGCTTTAGTTCGCGTTCTGCGAGTTCTTTCGCCTCATCACTCAGGTAATCCATTGTTCGGATCTGAATAAGACGCTGCTTTTTACGGTTCAGGAGGTCGCGTATAAACCCGGACGGATCGGCTTTAACCAGCCACGCGTATACAAGCGTCGCCATCATAAATCCCGCCATCACCAGCCAGACCTGAGAGCCAAATTTAAAAAACAGCTCCACGGCTTCAATTATTCCGGCAGGCATCCTTTGTTACTCCTTTTCACTGATTTAATTCATACGGGCGGCAGGCTTTTCAGCACCGCCGCCGCTTCCGCGCCCTGCCCGCTGAACGAGACCGCGAGTGTGGACGCGACGTCCAGCGCAAACACCCGCGTATATACCTCAATCGATCGCGCATCCTTGTGTCCCGCCAGCGCCTGAATCACCTTGAGCGGCTGACGGTGGTACAGCAGGTGCATGATGTACGAGTGACGGAACGTGTGCGGCGTCACCGGCACCGAAAAGTGCACGCCGTCGTCCGCAGCGCGCGCCACCGCCGCCTTCAGCCAGTTGCGCATGGTTTCGTCCGTCACCTGCCAGAGCAGCTCGCGGCGCCTCGGCCGCTCGCTCGCGAGCCAGACCTCGACCTGACGGACGTAGGCGGGATCGGTGAGCGGCACCATGCGCACCGCGTCCTTCGGCGGTCTGCCCCGCCGGCTTCTTACCTTCTCGGACAGAATTTTCACGAACGGCCGGGGGCCGTCTATCACAAACGACTCCGGCGTCAGGCTGCAGGCCTCGCCGATGCGCGCGCCGGTGTTCCACAGGGTGCTGAACAGAAAGTGGTGGCGCCGGTCAGGCATGTAGTGCAGCAGGGCGGCGATTTCGGGTGCCAGTAAATAGAAGGGCGTCGTGCCATTGGCGGTGGCCATGCGCCTGAGCGCCACCGCGGTCGCAAAATCGGTGCCGGGCGCGAAGGCGAGCGTGGTGACGCGTTCTGGCGAATTCTGCTGGGGAATGAGGCTGTTCATCCGTTAATTTTCACGTAGCGATGTCTGTGCATAGAGAGGGCTATTTTCGCCCGGGGGGCGTTCGGGAGCCAGATCAATAAATCGCGGAAAAAGGATCCGGGATTTGGTTTTACCCGCAGATTAGCGGGTTATCCAAATCCCGTAAAGGATCCTTTTTTCCCGGAAAACCGCCCTTCCCCTTGAGCCACAAGGCCTGCGGGCCCGATCCCGCCGTTTGGTATAAATGGTGAAAAGCCAAAGAGCAGTGTTTATCAAGTGATGCCTACGTTACCTGGCACTTTAATACGTTAAGGAGCGTGCTTCATCTTGAAGCTCTACAGAGCATGATTGCCGAACACTGCGCGAACCTGTAGCTGACACTGGACTAACTCAACCTCAAGAGGCAGCATGTTATGAGCATCGTACCGGGACTCTAGTGGGCACGAATTCAATGATGAATCCAATAAGGAAATAGCCGTGGCAGGAACAACAGGTAAAGCGCTGACGAACCCCATATCCTCCGGTGGGGGCGGACCAAGATTTGAAGCTTGTATCCAGGCGAAGTTTGTTACTTTGATGTTAAGCGGAGGATTTTCTCCTTGCCTACCCCCCTGGCCTATTAAAGAAATAAAGTTGCAGGGTAAGGTGGCTGGATATGATACTGATGACCTTATCGTTATTATAGAAAACCCGGTTAATAATGAACTTAGGAAACTCCTAGGTCAGGTTAAACACTCAATTTCGATGACTTCAAAAAGCTCACTCTTTGCTGAAGTTATTCAGGCGGCATGGAATGACTTTAACAATGCCGACATTTTTAAAAAAAATCGAGATGTGATTGCACTTATAACCGGTCCAATCAGTTCCACGGATATGGAAGGCGTGAGCCACTTACTAGAACAGGCACGACATTCAAAGGATGATAAAGAGTTCTTTGCAAAAATATCAACGGCCATATTCTGCTCGGACAACGTCAGAAAAAAACTTCAGGCTTTTAGAGAACACTTAAATAAAGCGAATGGAAATCAACCCGTAGCGGATATTCAGGTGCACGATTTTCTCAGACACTTTCATTATTTAGGTTATGATCTAGATCGTAAGAGCGGTGTTATCTCATCTCTCTTACAATCGCATATATCTCAATTTAACAAAGATATGCCTGCTAAGATTTGGAGTCAAATTATCTGCGAGGTGCAGGACTTTAATCAAATGGCGGGGACAATAACCCGAAGCAATATCTCTGAGGAAATTTTAAACTTTTTCCGAAAACCATCGTTGACCTATATCCCTTCAGATTTTGTAACAACAGAAGTAAGGAAGACAAAATACTGGTCTTCACATGAAAATGGAAAGGATTTATTTCTTTTAAATATGATTGGTGCATGGGATGAAAATAACAAGCACGATCGTGAACTTATTAAGGAGATTTTAGATACAGATATTGATACGTGGATACTCTCGCTGAGAAAGCTATCAATTATCCCTTCTCCTCCTGTTCAGTTTAAAAGGGGAATATGGAAAATTAAGGAGCGTACTTCATGCTTCGAAGATTTATATGATTTCTTATTTGAAGATCAAATTACTAGGTTCTGTTCAGGTTTTTTAATCGCGTTTAATAAAATTGATAAAGCGATAAAGTTAGATGAGGATGTATCCGGGTTCAGGTTTGGACTGGATAATGAGCTTTTATATTCAGACGCTTTAAGGAATGGATTATCTGAAACTTTCGCGCTTCTGGGATCCCGTTTATCAGATTTTAAAAACTGCAAACCTTACGAAGTTCAGCACTCTCTTAATGAGGCTTTAGAGCAACTGCTGGCAAAAAGTGGCTGGAAACACTGGGCCACAATGGATCGGTTCATGCCAAATCTTGCAGAGGGAGCGCCTGAAAAGTTCCTGAATGTACTGACCGAAAAAAGGGAGAATGAGCCTGAGCTCTTTGCAGAACTTCTGAAGGAATATAATACTGGCTTTAGCCCGATCAAATACTGCCTGGGCCTGATCGGCGCGCTTGAAACCCTTGCCTGGGAGGGGGTGTTCTTTGTAAGAGCCATTATATTTCTAAGCTGGCTTGCGGAGAGAGACTCAACCAGTAAAATCGCAAATAATCCTTTTAACTCCCTTAAAGAAATATTTTTACCATGGCGACCGCATACGTTAGCAACGAAAAGTAAGCGGTTAGCAGGTTTGAAATTACTTTTCAAAGATTTTGATGATGTTGCGTGGACTTTGGCTCTATCGTTGCTGCCAAACATTATGACAACCTCTACTGGGACTCGGGAACCAAAATGGTGGATAATGCCTGAGGGAAAATGGGAACCTACTGTAACAAATCGTATTTACTGGGAAACATGTGAAGTTGCTGCCAGCGAGGCTATCAGGCATATCAATGGGAGTACAAAAAGGTATTTAAATCTCATTGATAATTTTGCCAGTATACCGGAACCGCAGTCTGAACAGTTTTTGCTTATCCTAGGAAATATTGTTCCGGAGGAATTATCTGATGAAGAGAAAAATAAAATATGGGATGCACTGCTTAAATTTAGCACCAGGCACAAAAATTACCCTGAAGCTAACTGGTCTCTAAGTCCTGAGCAATTGCATCCAATTATTGATCTTATTCCCCGGTTCAAACCCCAGGATAAGATGATAGTCTACCGTAAATTCTTTACAGATGATGTTTTTTCAATGCATTCTAGAAAAGACTGGGATGAATTTGAGAAAGAGCAGTCTGAAAAACAGAATGCTGCCATCGCTGACCTGTATGCCATTGGCGGTCTGGATAAAATCATCGATTTCGCAAAAAGTATAGATCGTAATTATCTTGTCGGAATAAGTCTTTCTATTCTGGGTAATGAAGATTTGGACTTTCAGATTATTAGTATGCTTCCAGATTTTGAAGGGGATAAAATTTATCCATTTTTATCTTCTTATGTCCTAGGAAGAAAAAACACCTTAGGATGGGAATGGTTTGATAGTCTCGATAAATCCAAGCTTAGGAAAAATGAAGAGGCTTACGTGCTCTCCTGTTTCCCTTTTACAGATGAAGTATGGGATAGATTAAATTCAAATAATGAATCCACTTACTGGAAGATCGCGCGTCCAAATTTCCATCAAAAAATCACTGACTGTAATTTACCATTGCGTAAGTTACTGCGACATAACCGACCAGGAGCCGTAATTAATGCAATAAACCAGTGTATTTTTACTAATAAAGTAGTAGATGCAGATATTGTAGTCGAAGCTCTGCTTAAGTACACCGGGAAGAACGACGATGAAAATATTGATAATGTTCCAGATGTTTATGCAATTAAAAAAATAATATCATTGATACAGGAAAACAATACCATTCCTCAGGAAACGAAGCTTGCTATTGAGTGGAAGTATCTATCCCTGCTAGACCAGTTCAGTGAAATTAAACCCACTTCCCTTTTCAAGGAAATGAGTGCTGATCCTAATTTCTATAAACAGATTATTTCCCTGATCTACCGTCCAAGAGATACCGTTTCTGATGATAAGGAACAGGTAACGGAAGAAGAAAAAAATATGGCCGTGAACGCATACCGTTTGCTATCTAACTGGGATTTAGTGCCTGGCACTGACGCAAATGGTATTTTTAACTCCGTTCAGTTTGAAAAATGGTTTGATGAGCTGAAAACGCTGGTTCTTGATTCTGGTCAACACGACATGGCACTTTATCATCTGGGTAATGCTCTGATGTCTCCTCCATCTGATCCATGTGGGCTTTGGATACATACTGCTATTGCAGAAGTTCTCGACCATCCTGACATGGACAGGTTACGTGAAGGATACCGGATAAGTATTCTGAATTCCCGCGGAGCTCATTTTGTAGATCCTGAAGCTAAGGAAGAACTCGCGCTTACACAAAAATATCTTAAGCTGGCTTCTGAAGTAGAAGATTATGGTTATCTACGACTGTCAGGGACGCTGATGAGCATTTCCAACATGTATGCCGAAGAAGCCCGTTCCCGTCTTCAGGATAGAACTTTGGAGTAACAGACCTGCCACTGCCGGCCATTTCGGCTAACTTATGATTGGCAACGCTACGTGAATACTTGACGACATTGGGTACCAATGCGCATCACATTTCACGTAGCGATGTTTAAGTGAATGGATTCGTTTTAGTTAGGGATTTTGCTAAATCAGTTTCAATGCTGACATAAGGCAGGTAATTATTGTTTTTGACGTGTTTTTTAAACACGATGTGAAATGTATTTAAGGTAGCTCATTGATTCTCTTATGTTTATTGTATTTTTCTATTCGTTGACGAGACATTTTTTCGGTGAGTTAAGCTTTTTTTAATGGGAATTTCAACCTGAAATTAAGCGTAGTTTTTATTATTTAACAATGATTTAGGAATGATTTTAGGAGGGTTGTCAATCTCCAGACAGAAAGATTAAGCGGGAAGACTATCAAAACTCTCCCGCTTAGTTAGTTTATTTCATTTAGACTTCATGTCGGCCAGCATTCGTTCGATAACCGCTTTGACGGCGCAATCTAGCTCATCCTGATAGGTTGCCGGAAGGCGGGAGAACTCATAGGAAACGAGGCGTTTATCTGTATCGATTTTCTTACGGGCAAACTGCTTTTTATCTGCAAAGTCAGCCATCTTCTCTGTAATGACTTTTTTGGTCCCACGCGTTAATTTGGCATCCGCACTTTCCGTACGGAAAAAGCCAAGAATTTTTGTTTTGATAGCCGTTTCGTCAAGCCCGATAAAGGAGTCGTTAGCCATACGTTCACGCACCCCGGCAGCCAGTGCATCATAGCCGATGTGTTTTGAGGTGGCCTTTTCAGCGGCATCAAGCAGGGTCTGATAGTCGCTGATTGACAGTTCGTTCACTGAGGGAAACACGGCAATCATTTCATCTGGTACAGCTGCCGCCTGAAATGCTCGCGTGACCTTAGACGCAGACAACCCTTCAGCTGAAGCGATATCAGCCTGCTTCATGTCATCTGGATACATCAGTTTAAGGCGTTTACCTAACTCACGTAGGGTATGTTCTTTGGCTGTCTGGATATCGACTGCCAGCTGACGTGCATCAGCAAGTGACAAGTCATCACGTGTTACGAGGACTTCAAATGGCGTGTCATTGAAGATACAGGCTGCGCGGCGGCGCGATCCATCCAGTATCTCAATGCGCCCTTCCACCTCACGACCAATCGCAGGAAAGAACTGCTGAAGTTTAATCGTGCGGGCGATATCGCTGACTGACTCCTGCGTCAGGAAACTCTGGTCGCGGCCATTGATGGATGCATCCACAAAAGTCTGTGCTTCAATGTCATCGTGCAGAATCTTTGTGAGAGTAAAACGCGCCTCTGCACCGGATTTGAGGGTGAAGACCCGTTCGCTCTCTGATTCGCTCATCATTTTTGAGAAGCTTGAGTTTCCTAGCTGGCGGCCAAGTTTGACCATTTCCTTTTTCATTTTATACCCCTTACAAACTCAATTCGTTTAAACACCGCCTGCGTAAACCGCTCTGCTTCACGTTTTGCATTTTTCAGGGCCTCAGAACTCCCCGGATATGAGCTGGGGTCGGCGCTGACGATGGTGTCGAAGCTTTCTCCACAGCGTTCAAACCCATCCAGACGTGGCAAGGTGGCGTCGAGAATATGAGACGTGAAGACATCCCGTGCCAGGCCATGTGTCATTTCATGATCGCGCTTTGAGGTCATCTTGGACATAAAACCAATGTTGCCCTTAATCTGCGGTGTGATGCCCTCTTCTTCTAACTGCTCGATCATTTCCGGTAAACGAGTGAGATATTTGAGCGTTGAGTGAAAATCAACCTGAGCTGGCGGCGTTGGCGTCAGCAGCAGATCGCTTGCAGCCAATGCATTAAGCATGAATGCATCAAGGTGCGGACCCGTATCGACGAAAATGAAGTCGTAGTCTTTACCAACACGATTAATGATGGTCTGGCGAAGAACATCCGAAGGCAGCATGTCAGGAAGATGCTGTCTGACGAGGTCATTCCACTGACTCGCGATAAAGCCATCATCAATGGAGGCTGGGATCACATCCACACCCGGGATAATGGTGGGCTTAATGATGTCATCTTTAAGCTGTTCAGCGTCTAGGTCGTTCAGCATTGCCTGCGCAGCCGTTTCCATAATGGAACCAATGCTATTGGCATGGTTCAGAAACATGGTGCTGGAAGCCTGTGGGTCGAGGTCTATCACCAGAATACGCAGGTCGTGCTGCAGCAGATCCTGATGAACGCGTAGGCCATGTGCCAGGGTAACGGTACTGACTGTTTTTGATACGCCCCCTTTCAGGTTCACGACAAAGACAACAAAGGGGCCTTCACCGGCGTGTATATCGCGATATTTAGGAACCTTACGATGGGCATAGATGTCCATTACGTCCTGAATGGTAAGCGCATAATGCTTTGCATTACCCGCATCTTTTTTCCCGAAAACATGGCCCTTCTCTTCCATTTCATCAATTGCCTGCTCAACGGCACGGCGGCTTAGCTTAGGAAGGTTGGCAACCGAATTTCGTGTGAAAGTCTGATAGTACTGATCGAGACCAAATTCATTACGTCTTACTGTAATGTCGTCACTCATGCTGCGCAGCATTGCATTTGCTCTGCGTGCCGTCTCATCTAATCCGCCGTAATTACTCTTCATTCGTCCGCCCCGTTGGCAATCAATGATGCAAGTGTACGCAATATAATTGTACGTGCAAGATTTAATGGAAAAACATCAAATGTTTGTACGTGTGAAATTATCCGTTCATTTAACTTGTTAGTTGCATGAGGCAACAGCACAGTAGCGCTATACAAAGCTGCTCAGTGTTTGGATGACCGCCCTCCCCTCTTCCGGATTAGCTATTTTAGTAGAACGAGAACCTCAAGTTTTTCCCATCATGATTTCACGTCTAAGTTGATGATTATCATACTTAAAGTATCAGAATTTCAATGTGAAATTCCCGTTCTGATTCATGTCAAATCTGAGATGTAATCAATGCGAAACAGATTTCGAACAGAATAACAAATGAATCCTATACAAGAAATTGCCACAAGAAGATCATCAACCCTAAAGCCCAGGTTCTCATCTTTTTTTAAGATAATGCATTATTCATTACACTCAAGAAAGAAAAATGAAATTCATGACTAATGCTGTGTTGGTATGCCTTGCACTTCCCTGCTCGCCTATGGCTGTGGCTGCTGCCTGCGCTTCTGAACAAAAAGCAGTGAATCAAGTTAACGCGTCAATTCTGGTAGACCAGACGACCTCCCTTGTTGTGCCGAAATCCATTAATATGCAGATCGAAAGCAAAGATGGTTTTATGCAAGGAAAAGGTGCCTTCACGTTTGACCAGTGTGGAGGGCTTCTTCAGGCCGACATTGTTCAGGAGAGAAATGAAAAAGCACCCAAAGGTATCCTGACATCAATTTTCACCATGCATGCAAGCAGACGGGAGTATGGCTGGGATACAGTTATGACCTTTCGCAATTCTTTTACTGATACCCTAACGCAAAAAAACACCCTGTTTGTTGATGCTCAAATCAAAGGTGCTTACTTGGTTAACCCGAAGGGAGCTATCGAAAAGTCTGGTGATATTACAGAAGGAATCTATGGCACCCTGAAGCAGACGAGCACAGCAATGACTCATTATCAATATAACGCTAAAGGTCAAATTGTTGGCGCCAAAAGAACTAGTTCTCTCAAGTCCGACCGAACTTTTACTCAATTCAATTACAACGCTGCAGGTCAGCTGACTGGCAAGCAATCTGCTTCAAGAAAATCAGAATACAGTTATGACAAGTTAGGCAGGCTGGCAAAAGAGATCAGTATTCAGATTTTTTCCACTACTGAGAAAGCGGTAACACGCTGTCTCAAGAGGGATAAGTTTGATCAGTGCATAAACGCGGTTGAGCATGTCACAATTATTATTCCAGATTATGCTGGGGGCAAAGACAAGATTGAAGAGCATGATGTGAACGTGAGCCGTTCCTATATTTATTGGGAGTGATTTACTTGGCCATGTCGCGGGTGTGTTGGCACACTCGCCGAGCTAACGTCGGCAAAATGTAAAATCATGCAGAAAACTTAGTTTGGGATTTTGTAAGTAGTCTAATCAACCCCATACGGTCTAATACTGGCGTTTATAAAATGCGAAATATAAATTGTGAAGTTAGCATGGCAAAGCAGATAGTTGCTGATTAGCATATTCTGGCAATGGGCAGCTCTTTCCAGTTAGTAGTCCAGGCTTTGCTTAACATCTCTCGCTTCATGCGCCATTCCGGCTGAATTCCTTTGCCTGCGAAACCGATGCTGTAACGCCCGGAACGATTCATCTTATCCATCAGACTCATCAGGGCATCACTTCCCGCACGTGGAGCATGTTCATCAAACAAATTGAGTTGAGCGAAGCCGTCAGGTCGCAACTCGCTCAGCATGATACCGGCTTTAGCAAATCGAAAACCCGGCTGCCAGATGCTATCAAGTGATCGTATGGCCGCCTGAATAATGTCGCGTGTATCCTGTGTTCAGACCTGAAGTCGGACAAACGCTGTGTTGCTGTAGCCGGGCCGCCCGTTGTCAAAAGGTGAAGTGCGGATAAAAACCGAAACGTGGTGGCAGAACTGACGGTCTTCACGCAGCTTTTCACCGACACGCTCGGCGTAAGTGCAGATAGCCTGACGCATGGCCTCATAGGTTGTAATGCGTTCCCCGAAACTTCGGCTGACCACTATTTGTTGCTTAGGGGGAGGGGCATCCTCCATTTCAATGCAGGACTCACCGTTGAGCTCGCGCACGGTCCGTTCCAGAACGACACTAAAATTCTTACGGATAAACACAGGGGAGGTGCGTGCCAGTTCGAGTGCTGTTCTGATGCCTAACAGATTAAGCCTCTTGCCGATTCTAGAACCCACGCCCCACAGTTCTTCGACGGGTTGCCGTGACAACATTTGCTCAATGCGCCCGGGATTATCAGCTGTCAGCGCCAGCACGCCACGAAACTGGGGCCACTCTTTGCTTGCCCACTGAGCCGATTTTGCCAGCGTTTTCGTTGGTGCCAGGCCACAACCCACCGTCAGACCGGTGCATTGCAGAACATGCTCCCGGATCATCCGCCCGAAATTTTCATAAGGCATGGTCAGTTCCATTCCCCTGCAATCGCAAAATCCCTCGTCCACCGAATACACTTCCAGGCGGGGAACAATCTCCTCAATACAGGACATCACCCTGTTGCTCATGGAATGATAAAGCGCGTAATTGCTGGAGAAAAAATGGATCTTAACGGGGAACTGCTGGTTTTTAATTTTGAACCAGGGTTCTCCCATGCGTATGAATTTTTTGGCTTCTTTGCTTCTTGCTATAACACAGCCATCGTTATTCGAAAGAATGCAGACAGGTTCATTTCTTAGCGAGGGCTGAAACGCCTTCTCTACGCTTGCATAAAATGAATTCACATCGATAAGCCCAAACATTCAGTTTCTCCGGCGCGTGGTGTGAACGAAATGGATGACTACGCCAAAAATTTGAAGAGAATCAGGATCGGGTTTGATGACAGGGTAGGCAGGATTCATTGGCTGCAGAACCGGCCCGTCAGGTGTGATCAGCAGGCGTTTTACCGTAAACTCGCCGTAAACCTCAGCGATGATAATGTCACTGTGTTCAGGTTTCAGTGAGCGATCAACGATAAGCAGGTCACCGTCATACAGGCCAATGTCCTGCATGCTGCTGCCCTGTGCGCGCAGGAAGAAGGTGCTTGCCCTGTGAGTGATGAGATGCTCATTGAGGTCCAGCTCCTGCTCAGCGTAGTCCTGGCAGGGTGACGGAAACCCGCACGGTACGCGTTCAAGAAACAGTGGCCGGAAACGGGGAGGCGGATTAGACGCCGGATTTATCAACTCAAAGGCGTTGAACATAAAAATAGTCTCGCATGAAATAACTGTATATATTTACAGTAGTATTAACTGGCTTTCAGGCAGACGCAAGATGCTCTTGGCAGGGGAGGGGAGGTAAACCTGTCTGTTCGTTGATTTTTAAAGCTATATAATCCTCCGTGTGATTATAAAATAACCAACCGTCTGCTCGCTACTAACTGCATGGTATGCAGCAATCTATCCACAGCTTTAGGCATCGGGTGTGCAGGGCTGATGTGGATAGCCTTGCATTCAGATACTTCAGCCCCATCCACCTCATCTCTTTCTTCGCTAAACACGGTGCGCTGGCCCGGGTTATATCCTCTTGATAAGTGCGAGATACAGCTGCGTAAACAGGTGAAGTGGGTTTTGCCATTCATGATGCTTTCCCTGGTGGGCGTTTTGGGTACGGACGTGGTAAACAGCTTCCAAACTGAGGATAACTTTCGATATCTTTTATCACTGACAGTTTCTGTAGTAGCGATCGCTTTCTGGTGCTGGATGGCAGCCTGTGCTGTGAAAATATTCAGGATTAGCAAATAGCTGAGCGCTGCAAGCCGTCATTGGCCTCCCGGCAGGCCGCCGGATCTTCAACCTGACTGCGTTAACCGGCGAAGCCAGTATGCTTCGCTGATTCACTAAAGGATGCATTACGGGCCATAAAGCTTAGCTCTGAAGGTTTAATAATCTGCTGGTCCTCAGCGGACTGAGAATGTCATCAAGAACAATTAATCCTTACTGAAGTGGAAGATGCATTTATGGTGGCATGCCAGCACATCTCTTAATGAGATGACTGTATTTAATCAGGGGCAGGAAAGTTAACATGAACCAGACAGGAAACGGTTTGCCTCCGTTTCCTGCACTGACTGAGTAAAGGAAATGACGTGCTTTTCTAGTCAGTTTTCGCGGAAAGCCCCGACGTTAAGTCTGCGCCGGTTCAAATAAGGCAATCGCATTCGCCAGTATGTAATCAGTAAATTCTTTCACGTGAAACACCTGAAAGCGGCTACTGTTGAGATCGCTGATGAAGCCATCCGCTGTAGTCTTAAGGCTAGTCAGCCAGTCATATTCTTCATGCAGTTTGCTCCGGCAGAGCTCATCGTCATAACGGTTCTTCAGGCTGAAACTGACTCTTTTCATGACAACCGGGTCGAGTTGCCTGAAACTGTCAATAAAGAGGGCGGGGTCGGTCAGGTGTAAAAACGGCAGTTCAAACAACCTCAATCTGGTTTGGTCGGAGAGGCTAAGTTCTGAAAGAAACGTGAAGTCTCCCTTTTTAAGCTCTTCACTAAACTGTGCCGCAAACTCCTCTAGTGAAGAATCAAATCTGTTCTGCTGTGCGACCTTGGCATGCTCACGGATGGCTTTGAAATCATCCCCATCACGGTTAAGAAAACCCATCCCTTGCCAGGCCATTAATTCATTGTGACGTGATTTCACAAACGCATGCTGAATTTCCTTCGGCCCCATACGGCTGTAGTGGCTGTCTGTCTGGTGATTAGTCTCATTTATGATGTCCTGAATCACATCCTTCGTCAGGCCTTCGTTCGCCAGCTCTATCAGGATGCTTGCCGTCATCAGGAGTTCACCAAACTCCGTGATTTTGCCAGAGAACAGGTTATCTCTCGCAATGTCATACTGCTCGGATAACACGTTCTCCCTGAGCTGCCGGAAATTCCAGAGATATTCCCATGCCTGAGCGCTGGCGCTTCTGAAAAAGCGTGTGATGTCCAGCTGCGTGCGAAGTTCATCCGTCACCTTTCCATCGCAGATCAGTTCGCGCCAGTGCTTTCCATCCAGCAGTTTCTCACTTAATACAGGAGAGGAGTATTTCTGCACAATCTTGTCGTACTTACTGTCCTGCTTTTTGTCGCCCAGCATCAGGGAGTAGTTAATCTTGCCGATAGTATCAAACTCTTCATGGCTGAGATTGCCGCCCCGGTATTCCATGGAGAAGATCAACAACTGGCGGCAAAAGATCCCCATAAACTCGTCATTTTTGACGTATTGAACTCCCAGCAGGTTGGTGATTCGTTCGACATCCAGGAAGTATTGCCTCAGATGCCTTAGGTTGTTGTAACCCGCAGATCGATAGAGCGCTTCTACAGATTGCATGTCAGCTTTAAATGCTTTTGCAACAGTACGGCTGCTCACCTTGCCTAAGAACTCCCCGCAGGCACCGTGTAAATCCGATACGACCTCAAAGGTTCTGCCAATAAGCTTTTCTTTTTTTCTGATGTAACCAGCACTGGCGTGATTGTCGTCATTATTTTTGCGTTTTTCGCTTTTTATGATTTCATCTTCATTCGCAATCAGGATCGCTTTGTATCCGTTAACTTCCACAAAGTGATTGATATAGCCGAACAGCAGCGTCAACTCGATGCTCGTTCTCTCGATATCATCAAACACCAGCACAAAGCCATTAGGTTCCCGGCTGAAGTCACTCAGGTTTATGCTGGGAATACTGGCGTTGATATCTAGGTCAGGTTTGCTGTCGCCATTAAGATCGATTTTGAACGATGCCTTTAACGTATTCTTGAGTACGTTTGCACCGAAAATCAGAGCTTTGTTTGAGAGGACAGGGTGAAGCTGACGATAGAACTCATCTTCAATCTGTTCAATGGTGTTGATGCCATACAGGCTTACCTTGAGAAATTTGAATTCCTTATCGGGTGTCTTATATTCCCTGAGCACCCGTTCAATAAACCAGGTTTTTCCTGAACCCCAGGCGCCTTTTATCATGATGGCGTATTGCGGCTCGGTTTTCAGGTCAAGGTAGTAGTTAATAAATTCCTGGGTATGGCGATTGTCCATGTGTGATCCCTTTTATTTAGCAGGCTCAATCTCTGAAGACCGTCCGCCTCTGAACAGCGAGTCAGCAGTATACGCACCTCACGTGGGATATCGTTCTCAAGCCGCATTTATTCCCTGGCGATTCCATGATCGTACTGACCCGAAGCGAACACCTTCCTGAGGTTTCCAGGGCATGGCTGAGTAAAGGGTGAGCGTTTCGTTTTCTGCTGGTGGCTTCATCTCCACCGGGGTGGGCATCGCATCATTGCCCGGTAAAAGTCTGATGTGTGCTGTAATGCCGTAGGCGGTTAGAAAGCGTTGACTCCAGCCACATTGGCTACTCAAAGCCTGCCTGCGCTAAACAGTAAGCTGGCGGGGTTTTCTGGGGAACAGCCCTTCATTTCAGGCAGGTGAATTTGCCTGATTCAAACCATTGGTCAGTGCAGGGCAGCTCACCTATCATCCTGCAGAGTAGATGCGGGAAGGTCGCAATCAGAATTGGCAAGGATCATTCGCCCATACAATACGGGCATTTTGCAACATTTGCGCTGTGCCGCTTTGCCAAATTTACGGCCTGATAGGTTTTATACACGGAGCCCAGGAAAATACGGTTACTGTTATCAATCAGGCTGGAGCACCCCCTGACGTGGAGTGTTGCTCCACCTGCTACGGCAGGGGTCAGATAGCAGTAAAATGATGACTCCATGAGAGAACTCCTCATATTAACAGTGGCCCGAAAGCATAACAATTTGCTTCAGCATAGTGTTTCAGAACGTGTAATAGAAGGACAGGCGTTATAACGATTTCATGCCTGTGATCTCCGTTATCATCTTTTCATGTTTGCTTTGACCTGGCTTCAACGCAGTACGTCCAAGATCTAGGAGAGAGGGTTGTCCAATGAAATGTGCGTAGTTAAAAGAAGGGCGGTTCAAATCGCACAGAGTGCCTTGACTTGACAATCAGATTATAAGGAACCCCTATATGTCGAAAACACCAGTCTAACGAAATTATCTATTGCTACGAGCAGACCGGCTACCATGGTTGCCTCAAAAGTGACTATGAACGGTAAAATTAATCCATTTAAAAAATATTCTCACTTTCGCCATCAGCGGTTTTACAACATATTATGTAGGTCGTGCATAAGCATAAATGAGATATGATGATGGATATATGAATGCGGTTTAGACCATTTTCACCGCGTGATAAAACACTCGCTTGAGTAATGCTGCCTGTCTCTTATTTTATATCCCCCCTATAGATAAATGAATGATTACTTATTTTTTGATTAGTATGCCATCAAGATATACAGCGCCTTAAGTGATTTTTATTATCTTGCGCCAACTTCCAAAAGTGATTGTTTGTATTCACAACAAGGATTCGACTCGTTTCTTGTTAGGTTTATATGTGAATAGAGGAGGGTGCTTGGTAAGGCTTTTTATAAATGATATGTATGTTACAACAAAACTAAATGAAAGAATTATGGATGCCGCTATGATTTTTAAAAAAATAACTCGCATTAGCGCATACAATACTACACCCATTATAAGAAGCTGGAGAAGATTTATCGAAAAACCCAAGAGGGTTTTTTCTATAAATTTTGACTTTGAAAGAATCAACTTGTTTTTAGTGGCTAATGGTGATTCGCTTTTTCTTAAGATATATATACAGTCAAGGTATCTCCTAAGTTCGTATTCGTCTCGTCTTGTTAGCTCAGGATTTCTGTTCATTATGATGAGCATCATTTTTGCATCTTGGATATTATTGGTTTTAGTAACGTACATCAGAGATTCTTCTTCAACTTTCTTTTCTAATAATTTCAATGTTTCAGTGTTCTTACCAAAACTTTGTAACGCGGAACTGATATCCTTGTACAAAGATATTTTCTCATTTCTTAGCAATTTCATTCTTCCGTGAAGATTAAATATCATTGTAAATAAGAAGATTAATATCGTAATTCCAGAGCTAATAAGTGCAAGTAGTGATTTATCAAAATCCATCATATTCTCCCTTAATCCTTTGACAAATTTTTGTCGTTCTTGATATGTTAACAAGCGTTGTAAGTCGCCACAAGGCGGCCACCAATGGTCCGGTAGCTTGAGAGGATCGCCTTCGGGTAGCTACGAAAACACTCCTGCAGCCTGAAAGGGAGAACACATAAGTGTGGTACATCTGCTCGCTCCTGGAAGCAGATATCGTCAAAACAAGCGCACCTACGACGCGACGATGGGGGTACATTAATCTCACCAAAGCCTGGGCTTTCACACACGCCTGGCGACATCAGATAAGGCATCCCCACGATGCTTTTTTCACAAAAGTTATGAGACTTTCAGGGATACGCCCTGAGCTGCATACGACTTTTGCTATGACGCATAAGCCCATTTGGAACATTTGGGCGCTTGCGTAAGGCGCATTAGGAGTATGAAGCTGCGCGGCGTCACTTTGGTTCGAGTGAAACGAGAACAAAGTGACGCGCGCAGCGCATAACGACCAGACCCACGTACAGTGCGGTTTTCAGCATGCCGTTACAATCTGACGTGCACGTATTACGTGTTTTCAGATGCTCAACTGGCTATTTATCAACCATGACGCGACGTTAACGAACAACCCGTTAAGGGCGTTTTATTAGAAGGAGAATGATCGACTCGGTATCGATGGCGACATCAGGAAACTGGTGTACGGAGGCAGACTGACTGACGTCAGCACGGCGCAAGCCGCAAACAGGTCAGAGACCTGGGGAGCCTCGCAAGAACTCAACATTTCGCCGCCCCGATGCACAGATACCAGTCGAGACGCAGGAAGCGCAAAAGCAACCGTGTCATCGGGGAAGAGATGTACAGACTCAGAGTCATACAGCTGTTGGTTTATGGGCTTACAGCTGTAGGTTTTGAAGGAGAAAAAAAGTGTCTGGTAAATTAGGTAAGCAGCTCGTCACGCTCGCACGTCAGGGCGGAGGAAGTTTTAAAACAGTTTCTGATCGTTCAAAGATTGCCAGTCGCTTTTCAGAGCGACTGGCAACCCTTAATATTCAGATTCGGGACGTTAGCCATATTAAAACAAAACATATCGAGAATTATATCCGTAGTCGTCAGGATGAAAATATCTCGTCACGCACCCTGCAAAATGAAATGGCCGCTTTACGTTCAATCCTGTCACAAGGCGGACGTAACGTTCTGGCTAATCCTGCACATGAGAAATTAAGTAATCAGGCGCTGAATATTTCAGGAGCCAGTCGGGAAGGCACTAAAGTTGCCATTTCGGATGAACGTCTCAGAGAAATCGTCATAACGGTTTCAGAAAAGGACAGGGGGATTGCGTTAGGTATTCAGCTCGCCAGATATATTGGGCTGCGTGCAGAGGAAACTGTTCAGTCGGCAAAGTCACTTAAGACCTGGCGAAAAAATTTAGAAGCCGGAAATAATAATGTGCGTGTTGTGTTTGGCTCTAAAGGAGGGCGTCCACGTGATGCCAGCGTTTTTGATAAACAGAAAGTTGTTGTCCTGTTAAATGAAGCTATTCGCTATATCGAACAAAATAACGGTAAGTTAATCGATAAACCAACGCTTCATCAGGCGCTTGATCGTTATCATAACGTATTGCGTGAAAGTGGAATGACGGGGATCTATGCCACGCACAGTCTCAGGTATGCTTATTCCAGGGAAGCCGTAAATCATCATTTAGAAAATGGCATGAGTCGCAAAGAAGCTGAGGCGTTAGTTTCAATGGATCTTGGACATGGTGATGGACGTGGTGCTTACGTTGCCCGGGTTTATAACCGGACAGATGAGTCAGATGAATAAAAGGCTCTTGTAATTTGCCTCAGGCAAACGCTATTATTAAAACGCTTCTTACGTTGTCTTCGGACAACCACCAATGGTCTGTAGCTTGAGATGACCGCCTTCGGGTAGCTGCAAATAACACTCCTGTAGCCTGAAAGGGAGAACACATCAGTGTGGTACATCTGCCCGCCTTTGGAAGCAGATATCGTCAATTACGGCTCCTACTGCCTGGCGATGAAGGTACATTCAACCATCCGGCTCCGGCCTTCGTCCTTCGGGGAAACATTCCCGACAGGGCAAATGTTTCTCTGTTTTCTGGAGAAACTATGTCCATAACCCGTTCCTTTCTGAATGAACTGCGTGTGCCACTCGATTTGGTGCTTTCCGTTGCAACCCGTGTTGCATCTGAATGTCCTGATCTTAAAGCTGCACTCAGGGGAACATCGTGGCTCGCTTCACCTTCCGGTCATTATGAATTTCGTTCCCGCGTCTGGTTTGACGATCAACGTTATCACGCCATTGTTATGGCAAGAACGTTGACCGAAGGCCAGCCGGGCAATGAATTCATTTTCAGCCGGCATGGTAAGCATTTTACACACAACGCTGCAGCCAAAGCGGCTCAGCATGCCGCGTCTGATGCTGCGACTTTCAGGGTGTTCACCGCTCAGAAGTAACAGCACAGTCGTCTGAACCATACATTCGCTATGCGAATGCCCCTCGGGAAACACCTTCCCGACAGGGCAGGTGTTTCCCTCTCAACAGGAGAAACACCATGTATACACTTTTATTACCAACTTCATTTTCCATAAAAGGCATCTTTTCAGCAGCCTCCGCAGCAGCGTTATTCCTGCGGGATCGCTTCGCGGCCGGTGAAAGAAAAGAAGAGTGGATAACAAACCGGGCTGGTTCACTCAGCTTTAAGGTTCATGTTTATCAGCTGCAATCAGGAAAGTGGACGTCTGGCATACTTACCCGTTCAGGCACATTTTACGGTAATCACCGGTTCGGTTCCCTGAAACAACCGGATGAGATTTTCAGCTCGTTCCGACAGGCTCGTCGCTTTGCACTGAAGCTGGCGAATCAGATGGCAAACCTGCGTTATGCATACCAGTGAAGGTGAGTTGTATATGACAATTTCAACCAACCTGACGGATATGCTGCAGTTAGCTGAATTTGAAGGCGAGATGTTGAAAGCACTTGCCTGGCAAAGGTCTGGCTTAGATGACCTTGATGAACAGATACTTCTTTATGGTGAGCTCCCTCTCACTATGAACATTCAGATTAACGTCATTTATAACCTTGAGTTTGGCATGGTTCAGAACCGTTTTCTTGGTTCTGGCTGTGACGAGATAGTTGACTCAATACGTGCCATGAGTATCAGGCTCAACCCTGATTTACATAAACGGATTTCAGCAGAAGGCCGTTATGAAGGTTTGGGTGACCTGGAAATTGCCCGTTTAGAAGCTATTTAATCTGACTAACCCTGTGGGGATTTATTCCCCATCAGGGAGGATAAATCCCCCTTTTTTTGAGGATTTATCATGACACCAATCTACTTCGCACCGCAGCACGTCACCTATACCGTGAGGCCGGCCGGATGGATTTCTCCGACTCAATGGCACAGCTTTACTCTTGCAGTTACAGAGGCATTCTGGCTGTTACCGGTTCACCTTCGTCCGTGCTCGCCAGCAGATGGCACGCGGATGGACCGTGCCTCGATGATGTTCCCTTCTCCCGAGATTTTTTCATTCGGAGGAAATAACGAAGGGGATTACATATCCCGTGGCGTGGTGTTTACAAAGGATCTGTCTGCAGATTTACTCATCGAAACCGAAGGCCAGCCGATCGACTTCTTCACACGTATAGTGCTGATACTGTTGCACAACCACTGTGAAGACTGCTTTGAGATAACTTCATCAGCAGGTGGCGTAAGCTGGTCTCTGCCTGTTCGCTGGGCGATACGGCATCGGCTCATTGCTGATAGCGATGCGCCACAACAATTCTGCACGGACAATTTTATCACCGGGGCTGCTGATGAGTTGCTTATCAGAAATGTTTCCGGTGCTGAGCGTCCATTTACAACGGCAGACTGGGGGCTTGTTTCAGAGTTTGAGTTTTTCCTTGAAGAACTGAAAAACGGTAAACGCTGATCCGGCAATCGTCCTGACCTAACCTGACCCAATGGGGATTTACGTCCCCCTGGGCGGTAAATCCCCCTTTTAATGGAGATTTACCATGCCACTTACACCAACCGAGCCTCTGGTCCTTCCGGGCGTTTACCAGTTTGAGCAGGGAGCGTCCATAAATGATGAACAGTGGTTCAGATTTACCGACGCAGTTAAAGAAGCATTCTGGCTTCTTCCCGCTCAGCTCCGGCCCTACAAGCAGCTTGGTTTTGACATGAACCGCGCGTCAGAACTTTTTGACGAAGAGGGTTCGGTCACGTTCAACCATAAGGACGGCGAAGGCTACTGCCTCAATCCGTTCTACCTCAGGCAGACGCTTTCGGATAATTTTCGGACATACCGTAAAGTGGAGAGCCAGAGATGCAAGCAGGATTTGTTCGTGCGCATCGTGCTGGTTCTTCTGCATAACCTATGCCCCGAAAGCTATTACATAACCAGTTCCTGTCCGCAAAGCTGGCATTTCGCGCAGCGATGGCTGGCATGGAATATGGATATGTTCACCAAAGCACCTGAAAAAATACCGGCATCGTTTGTTATACCCGGCGCAATTGAACACCTGCTGCTGGTAAAAACCTCCGGTCCAGGCAAGCAGGTCACCACTGAAGAGTGGGAAGCCATATCAGGCATTGAGTTCTGGCTTATTCAGCAGCATAACTGCTGACCTTTATACCCATCCTTCCGGGATTTGCTCTCCGGAAGGAGACAGATCCCGCTATTACAGCAGGTGATCCTATGTTTACTTTCGACAGTGACGCGCTCGCGCAGCTGTTTCACGAAACCTACCATCAGGCTATGTCAGTCAGGCTTGTTATCTGTTCGCAGGAAGGTTTGTTCCTGGAGTTCATGAACGGGCTACCCGGTCAGCTTTTCTACCTTAAAGAGCGCATTTATGCGCTTGAATACAGCGGCGGGAGTGCCGACCCGGGTGTGCAGGTTGAACTGAAGTTTGGTCAGATCTCTGAGAATTACGAGCTCACTGTGGATGACCCGGCCTTTTTCAGTCCCATAACGCCGGCAGACAGGGTGGTTGTTCTGTCTGTCCGTTCACCCTATCAGCTGAAGCGCAAAACCATCAGCTGGCACAGTCAGCGTAAACTCGCGCTGTTCCGTGAACGGATCGACCTGATGAGGACCTCGGATTTTTGTGACTGCAGCTGCGACGAAGAACGGGCCCGGTGGTTCGGTCTGGCAGCTTCAACGCTTGAAGAAGCAATGTTCACTGACAGTAAGCGGCATGACCGCCATGCGTTCTATCATTCCAGGCAGCAACTCCGGTTGCGACTGAACAGCATAACCGCCGACGGAAAGATCATTTCTCCGGTGCGTTAACTACTTCCCCTGACGGGCGTATTTCTCACCCGTCAGGGGAGGGATGCGCCCTTTTTTCATTTAAGGAGCATCCCATGACCAAACCAACCAAAAACCGTCGCACAAAGAAAACTGAGAGCGTCGATCTGTACCAGAAGGTCACTGACCGTATCGTTGAGGCTCTGGAGAACGGCGTGGCGCCATGGAAAAAACCGTGGCGCACTGCCGGCCGCTGCGCCGCTGCGGGTCCGTTACCGGTTAATGCCTTAACCGGTAAGCCTTACAGCGGCGTAAATGTGCTGCTTTTATGGCTGGCCGCAGAGGAAAAAGGATACAGCACCGATCGCTGGGTAACTTATCGTCAGGCGCAGGAGCTGGGCGGTCAGGTTCGCAAAGGTGAAACGTCATCAGAGGCTATTATCTTCAGACTTTTTGAAAAGCAGGCTGAGGATGCCAGCGGAATTAAACTATTTGATTCCGACGGTAAGCCGCTGATGGAATCGCGGGCCATGGTAAAGCCTAACTTTCTGTTTAACGTCGAGCAGTGTGACGGTTTACCGGACAGTGTTGCGGCTGTACCGCATGAGTCTCCCGTATCTGAATACCCTGGCACGATAGACTGGCCGACGGAAAAACGGATATGTGAGATTGTGCATATGGCGGGCGTTAAGGTGGAGTTCAGATTACAGAACCGGGCCTGTTACGCCAGACACACTGATTCAATACTAATGCCGAAGGCGGAGCAATTTTTTACCCACGCCGACTACTTCAGCACGCTGCTGCATGAAGTTGTGCACGCCACCGGCCATGAGTCACGACTGAACCGCGAAGGCATAACCAAACCGTCGAAAACCTTCGGCGATCCGGTGTATGCGTTTGAGGAGCTTATAGCGGAGATGGGTAGCGCATTTCTGTGCGCCCAGCTCGGCGTGTTTGGCGATGTTCAGCACGACAGCTACATAAAGTCGTGGCTTGAGGTATTGAAGTCGGACAAAAAAGCACTCTTTCGTGCCTGCCGGCACGCGAGAGAAGCGTCAGAGTTTTTACTGCAGTTAGATCAGAGTGCGGCAGAAGCTGCATAACACACTAACCCGGCATCGCTAAGTAAACGCGTTGCCGTCCCGTGAGGGCATTGTTCCTCACGGGACAGTGCCCTCTTTTTTTAAAAAAAGAGGAATCAACCATGTCAGACTGGTGCCATAACCGTTTAGAAATCACCGGAAAATCCGCGCTCATCAGCATTATGGAGGAGTGGATCAGCGGTGAGGCCGTACCGCTTTACCGTCACGCCGTCATGCGCAGCATAAAGCTGTTTCTGGCAGGCTGTGGTGGCCTGCTACGACCGGTTAAAACGGAGTCCTTTCCGCCGTTTCCCGGGTTAATGCAGAGCGGAACGGGACAGGGCACGCCAGCCAACCTGGCGTTTGAACAGTGGCTTAGTTTACTGCGCAATGACGTACCGCTTGACGGGGAACATCTGCGTAAAATTGAGCGGCTTTACCATCAGTCGGGTATCGACGCGATTCGCTGGGACAGTATTCCGGACGTTTCGCGCAGACATATCGCGCGACTCATTGAGGAGCGCTATGCGGACTGGTTTGGTATTGCCACGCTTTCCCGGGAAATCGATCCGGGTCAGTGCTGGGAACGACTGAGTCAGCTGCCTGACAGGGCTCAACCCTGCGATATGCTGCAGATAATCCCGAGCCGGCTGGCTTCTGAACTGAACGGAAGTGGCGGACTTCTTTCCGGGGCTTCTACGTCCGGCAGCCTCTATTGCCGGCAGTACGGTATGGAGTGGCCGGCAGGTCACAACGTCAGCTGGGAACGAGAAGGCGTCAGCAGCATAAAACTTGCGTTTGATTCCGCCTGGTTCCCTCCGGCAGGAGAGGTCATCGCGGCACTGTCATCCACGTTTGACTGTGAAATTCGTCACTGGTATAGCGAGCCGGTTCACGATCTTGATGGTTATGACTGTTACGATCGGGGCGAGCATGTCTGCAGTGCTGAGGCGATTATTGATGAACTGGACGACGGCAGGCCCGGGCTTCATCTGGTGCCGGTCGCTGAACCTGACGAACCGGAAGGCGCAACATCCGTTCATCAGGCCGCACAGTGATAAACGTTAACAGTGAGTACCTTCGCTGCCGCGTTATTTCGCCGGCTCACCTCAGCGCAGAAGACAATGCGCTGCTTGATGAGATCACGACCCGTGAAGTCGGTAACGGTGAGTGGATCCACTATATCGGCGGGGGCTATCTTCTGCGTTTAACCGCGTGCACCTCGCCGGTTCTGCGACTGAAAGAAGCGGGATTATCGAAAGAGGCCCGTCGCGTGATTGCTTCACTGATAAGTTCGGATGCCTTGGGAATCCTGATTTTTGAATCAGGGGCTCCGGAGGTGGAAGGATTCACCACGTACAGCTGGTAACCAAAAATGGCGAGCCGTAAGGCTTGCCTCACACCCTGAGGGGAACACCTCCTCAGGGGCGTGTTCCCCTTTTTTATGCAGAACACGCATGACTTTTATCAATCATCGCAGCGCATTCCTGAAGATTTTCAACACAACCGCCCGTTATCATCACCGGCACAAGGTGTTTGAGGACTTCGTCAGCAGTGCGGCCATTGCGCTCCACAACGGCGTTGCGCACGATGCAGAACTGGAGACGCAGTATCTGAGCATAATTGCCGGCTACGAGAAGGAGGACGTCGCCAGGATGGCTGAGTTACTGGGTCACGTCGTGATGGCGCTCGATGAGCATCGTTGTGATTTTCTCGGCGGCGTTTTTATGGAGCTTGAGCTGGGTGATAAGTATCGCGGCCAGTTTTTCACGCCATGGGACGTATCGCGAATGATGGCATCAATGCAGCTTTCCGGCATCGATGCGCTGATGCAGGGAAAAGACTTCATAACCCTGCAGGAGCCGGCAAGCGGTGCAGGTTGTATGGTCATCGCCTTCGCTGAAGAGTTTGCTCAACGCGGTTATACGGTCTCAGAACAGTTGTGGGTGTCGGTGACGGACGTTGATCCGCTGGCCGCCAGTATGTCCTATATACAGCTCTCGCTTTGCGGCATTGCAGCAGAGGTTGTGACCGGAAACGCGCTGACGCTTGAACGGCGCCGGACGCTTTACACCCCGCTGCACTACACCGCCAGGTGGGCAGCAAAACTCGGCAGTGCAGAGCAACGCGCAGCCTGACCATAACGCCTCTCCGGAGGCGTTTTTTTTTGCGGGTCAGTATAGAGTTTGCGGTGGATACCGACTCCCCGGCAGGGCATGGTTCATGGCATGACGCTGACGGAGGTACTGATTACATGCAACCCACGCAGGAGCAGGCACAGATCATCGCCTGGAAAGGCAGAAAACTTGTCGTTACGGCGTTTGCCGGCACAGGCAAAACGTCCACGCTCGAAGCTTACGCGCTGGCAAACCCCACGGAGCGGATGCTTTATCTCGCCTACAATCGCGCGATCAGGGAGGAGTCAGAGCGTCGCTTTCCATTTAACGTGGAGTGCAGAACGTTTCATCAACTGGCATGGCCAACGTTCGGGCGGCACTTCCAGGCGCGGCTTACCACGTCTCTGCGCATAACGGATATTGCGCGGCTGCTCAATACCCGGCACTGGCTACTGGCACGGACTGCGCTGAACACGCTTAACACCTTTTTGTACAGCGCCGACGGGGAAATCTCATTTCTGCATCTGCCCGATGAGAGCGATCGGGGCGGACTGGACGCGGGAAAAATACTCGGAGCTGCACAGGTCATATGGCATGAAATGACCCGGATGGATTCACATTTTCCGGTGACGCATGACATCTATCTAAAACTTTATCAGCTGTCAGCGCCGGAGCTGAATAAGAAATGGGACGTGATCCTTTTCGATGAGGCGCAGGATGCTAATCCGGTGACCAGTCAGTTTGTTCTCAGCCAGCCCTGTCGCATCATCCTTGTCGGCGATCGTTATCAGCAGATTTATCGCTTCAGGGGGGCGGAAAATGCCCTCGTTTCGCCGCAGCTGGAGACTGCAGACAGGCTGTGGCTGACGAACAGCTTCCGGTTTGGTACGGCGGTTGCGGACGTTGCGAATGCCCTGCTTGCCGAGGCGGGGGAAAGCCGCCGGATCAGCGGCCTTGGTGGTGAGGACCAGGTTGTAGCCGAATTGCCCGCCGGAACAGCGCACTGCTGTGTTATCAGCCGGACGGTAGCAGGCGTGATTGGCTCAGCTCTGATGGAGAGCCTGACGGGTAAAAAGGTGTACTGGGTGGGCGGAATGGAAGGATACCTCATTGGTGAACTGGAAGATTTGTACTGGCTTTCGGTCGATATGCCCGATCGTATTCAGTCGCCGCAGTTGACGCGCGATTATCGTGACTTCGAAGAATATCGAACCATTGCCAAAGTAACAAAAGATCCGGAAATGGGACAGGGTGTACGATTGCTGGACATGTATTTTCCACTGCCAATGTTGCTGGCCGTATTAAAAAAGCAGGCGGTGACGCGCGAAAGCGATGCTGATGTGACAGTCGTGACGGCGCACCGTAGTAAAGGGCTTGAGTGGAACGCGGTCAAAATCAGCGATGATTTTGTTGATATTACCGATCCCCTTTTAAATTCGCGTGAAAAAGAAGATGAGCTGAATCTTCTGTACGTATCGGTGACACGCGCGCGCAAAATTCTGGTGCCAAATGAGCTGGTCTCTATCGTGACCGGCTGCCTTGATGCATTGTGCAAAGGCTCTGAAACGCCGGGCGGAAAGGAATCAGAGAGCGCAGATGCTGCGCTTGATATCAGCGATGAAGCTGAATTATCAGGGAGCCAGAATGTTCAGTAAGCTCATAACCATGATATCCGGAGGGCAAACCGCGGCTAAGCCAGCGCAGGCTTGCAGTAAGATTCCGGCAGGATATTTCGCGCCGCAGTCAGCCACAGAGCTGCTTGCTTCCCCGCATCGTAAGCTCCTTCTCAGGCAAATATGGGATAACACGTCTTTGCCGGAGGAGATTTATAACCGGCTTTACCTGACACCGCTGAAAATACTCGCTGAGGGCGTACAAAACGTGCCGGCCAGCACTGAAGGTGAATGGAGTAAAGAGGGCGGGTACATCGATCTCACCCTGAAATTTACCGCATGCAGCGTCAGGCTGGCAAAAGGGCATATGTTTCCTCCGGGCGCGGTACCTGAGGAACAGGCTGCTAAAAACACGCTCTGGAATGCTGTTGTTTTCTGGTCAGCGCTTACTGCGCATCTGCCACAACTGACCCGGATTGAGGGAGAATTGCTGGACGGACAGTGCTGGATCCCCGGTATGTCAGCGCCGGGTGCACCTTATCGGTTCCGGATAAACAATGCAGCCGACTCTGGCATGGCGGCAATGATGGCGGCCAGGCTGTTGCCTCATGACGGAGTCTCCTGGCTCTGCGGAGATCGCCAGGCCTTGCGGGTGATGGCTTCGCTGGCTGGCGGAGATGCAGCGGCCATGCCGCTCATCAAAGAAATTTTCGACAAAGCGCGAGGC
Source organism: Candidatus Pantoea communis (assembly GCF_011752685.1). Classification (NCBI taxonomy): domain Bacteria; kingdom Pseudomonadati; phylum Pseudomonadota; class Gammaproteobacteria; order Enterobacterales; family Erwiniaceae; genus Pantoea; species Candidatus Pantoea communis. The sequence continues at coordinate 70,037 of NZ_VWXC01000019.1, read as the reverse complement.
ATCAGCAAATCGCCCACCGATTCTCCTCAGACGGGCATGTCTGCAATGCCCGCTGCGGTGCCGATGCCGGATTACGTACTGCCAGCAACGGCTTTCCCTGACGATATCATCAGTGCTGCCTCTGCACTCGACGGTATCGGGTCAGACAGTTCAGTGGATATGGCATCCGGCCTCTCACCAGTGAACGTAGAACCTCTGCTAACTGCAGATGATGAAACAGGTTCTTTGCCCCCGGCTCTTTCAGAAAACAGCGGCGCAGTAACTGAGCAGCCAGTGGCAAAAGAAGCGGCTGATGATACGGCCATCCTTCTCAGCATGTTTGCTGCAGCTGAACCGGCGGACACCAATGTGGATGAACAGGCTGAAGGAGCAGGAACGGATAATGCAGATGACTGTTTGCCTGTTCAGGATATGATTGAACAAGTAATTGCGGTCCCGGATGAAAGCCTGGAACTCATTCCCGAAGCCAAGCCGCAGGAAATATTGCCTGTTATCGATTCTGTGCTGGATCAAGCCAGCAACGAAAAAGTGTCGTGTGAAAACCCTATCACTCTCGCTGCACCTGAAAGCGCAGATGTTAGTAATCTTGGCGAGCAGTTTTTATCGTGGCTCAGAGAGTCAGTCAATAATAAATCGCTCAGTGTGAATGAGAGAAACAGCCTGCTTCATGCAGTAAGTGGGTTTATGTTTATTTCTCTGCCGGGTGCAGTATTTAAATTTATCGAAGTAACAGGCATTGATAATGATCGCAGGGCTGTGCAGGCATCATTTGAAAAGAACGGCGTATTGCATATGCGTAACGATAAACGTTTTTTCAGAGTACGCATATATGAATCTGAAGGTCTTGAAGGTAAGTATCAGAAGCGGAGTGGGTATTTAGTTCGACTCTCTTTATTTTATCAGACAGGAAAGGATAGGGTTAAAGACAGCCAATATATTCTGATTGAAAACTAATGAGGGAACCCGGAAGGGTTCCCTTTTATAATTCAAGCTGGAATAGCATTCTTCACTGCATCAGGAACAACAGGTCTGCCGTTGGCGATACACGTAGCGGTAAATACTGCTTCTGCATATACAACATTGTTGACCAGTATTTGCTGAACAAAATTGACGCGACTGCGTTTCTCGTTTGCCTGGAGGGCGCATGTTACCTGCATTTCATCGCCTTTTTGCAGACTCTTTTTAAAGCGCAGCGTGTATTTCAGGATCATGTGAAGGCGTCCTTCAGCGAACTCCTGTTCTAGGTCTAATCCAAGCGATTCTTTCATAAAAGCGTGACGAGTCCATTCCATGTAAAAGGGATAGTAGAGACCATCTACAACACCTTGGAAATCAACGTGTTTTTCGTCTACGGAATAGGTTTTGGTAAACATCATAAATCCTTAAAGTAGTTCAACAGCGCAAACCGCATTGGCAGTATTAAATTTTCAAAATCCTTTTGCGAGGTATCAACCCCGGTACAAATATTGAGGGCCATGCTCATGTCATCCTCAATACCATAAATGAAGCTAATCCCATGATATATGTTGTGCTCACGCCGTTGCTCATCAATTGCATTGTTTTTTTCATTGCGCAAAGCGTCATCCCAGATGACAGTGCTTACGTCACCCTTGTTAATCTTGGTGAGTTCGATGCCGATTTTTATTAGAAGGCTGTCTTTATACTTACCCTCGTAATAAAATTTGTTATCCCAATCAGCATAGCCATTGCTTTGGTGAGCAGAGATTTTATTGTTGACAACTAATAATGTTGAGATGTAAGTAGTGTGCTCGAGTTTATCGAGAAATTTAATGACTTCATTACTGCAGTGGTGAAATTTAAGTTTTACTTCTTTTGAATCCATTTCACTCTCCGGCATTCATAAATATCGCTTTTCATTATTTTAGTGCTTTGATTTCCCTCTAAAAGAATAGATTTCTCGTCCATTACTTTGAGGACGCCAACATGCAAACCATCAGCGCTTTTCACGTAGCACAATTTGTTATTATTAGGGTCGATATTTGTGACCGTAGATACAATACAGAACTCTCCGAAACTTACATATGGTTCGCCGTACATTCCCGCTATCTGCACCAATTCCACGTCAGGTAACTGGCGGCTGGCTAAGATGAAGAGAGTATCCTCATCCAGTTTCGCATACTCAGTAAATTGGGGGGGGAAACCCTCACCAGTCATGATCCATTTGCCCTTTACCTGAAGCCCGTTTTCGGTGAAAAACTCGGCAATGACATCTATGACGTCCATCCTGCGAGCTGGGATAGAGCCGTCCGATTCCCAGCGGGTATAGGTTGTGTAGGACAGATCCATGTTTTTCTGCTGTATGAAATTTACAACTTCCTGTGGCGTAGTACCCGTGGCAGCCCTACAGCACTTAAGTCTCTTCTCAATAGTATCTAACATTCGCATTCCTTAACGGAAAATATTGCAATGATTTTAAAGGAAAAAATTGCACAGGGTTCGGGAATAATTACTAATGAATGGGAAAAAATTGCAAAAAAGCCATTAGAGGTGGTAATATGTAAAAAGTTAACAAATTTAGTGTTAAACATTATCATAAAATGACCTTTCCTTGACACTTTTACGTGAGAAGTGAGGGCGTGTGCTAGTCGCGAACCATTTGACTAAGTTTTTGAGCAATCAGGGGTTCTGGTCCGTTTGAGCAAATAGATGCTCCTTTCCCATTGTTTGGGTTAAGGAAATTCTCAAATGAAACTTAACTTGGAGATGTTATGCCCTCACATAATCAATCACGTTCGCCAACACCGATTATTTATATAGGTCCGACCAGACGTAACAATCTTGAAGGATGTGCCGTGCAGCTCACGCATTCGTCTGGTCGCGTCATTAGCGCCTCAAAAATCGTTCAGGGCTTGATAGATACTTATTTAGAGGTATATATCAGCGAGCTAACTGCTAAGACTGCTTAGCTAGAAACCTAGACCATTAAAAAATCACTTAATCCACAATCTTGTGGAGGGATAAACTCATGCCTAATCCGCCTGAAGCCCTATTAGCTGTACCCTACTCATTACAAGCGGAACAATGTGTTCTGGGCGCGTTAATGCTCGACAATGAGCGTTGGGATGAAATAAATCTCCTGCTCACAAATAGTGATTTTTTTGTTGCAGCCCATCGTCATGTATTCAAGGCGATGAGCAATTTGTGTCTGTTATCCCTGCCTATAGATCTTATAACCCTGAGTGAAAAACTTGAACGAGATGGCGTGCTTGAACACTGTGGCGGGTTTGCTTATTTAGCGGAGCTTAGTAAGAACACCCCTTCAGCTGCGAACATTCTCGGCTATGCGGGCATTATTATTGAAAAGAGCCGGTTACGCGCTCTGCAGATTATTGGCAACAGTCTTATAGCTGATATACAGGCTAATCGCCTCAATTCACAGCAAGTTGCTGAGCAAGCTGAAAATGCTCTGTTCCGTCTTAATGATCAGGGAATTAACGCAAGCGAGAGCGAATCAGAAATTATGGTTGCTCTTGATCAAGTGCTGAGCAAACTTGAAATAGCGACTGCAATTGAAAACGGAATAACAGGTACATCCACTGGCATGGCTGAATTAGATTTCATGACATGTGGTTTGCAACCGGGTGATCTGATTTTACTGGCAGCACGCCCCTCCATGGGTAAAACTGCTTTAGCTGTCAGCTGGTGCATCGGTGCAATTGAAAGCAAGCCTCAGGAAGCCGTTTTTATCTTTAGTATCGAAATGCCAACTGACCAGCTAACTATGCGCATGTTGTCAATGCGAAGCCGTGTTGATCTTACCAACCTCCGTAATGGAAATCTGAGCGACGAAGACTGGGGACGCATCAGCCAGGGTGCAAATGAAATGGCATCTTGGCGCGATCGCTTGATTATTGATGACAATAGTTCTCAGACGCCGGCGACGCTGCGCACCCGTGCGCGTCGCTATGTTCGTAAGTACGGCAAGCCCTCATTGATTATGGTCGATTACCTCCAGCTTATGCGATGCCCTGATATGGAAAACAGGACGCAGGAAATCGCAGAGATATCCCGTTCACTTAAAGCGCTTGGAAAAGAACTTGGCTGCCCTGTTCTTGCATTGTCACAGCTAAATCGTCAGGTTGAACAACGTGCGGATAAACGGCCAAATAATGGCGATCTTCGTGATTCTGGTGCACTCGAACAGGATGCTGACCTGATTGCTTTTATTTATCGCGATGAGGTTTATCACGCAGATACGGCATATCCTGGTCAGGCAGAAATCATTATAAGTAAACAGCGACAGGGGCCTACTGGAACCATCAAAACTCAGTTCGATGGCAGGTTTACTCTGTTCAAAGAATATCCTGAAGGTGGGTATGACTTTGGCTACGATTTTAGGAGTAATCCTCAATGAGTAAACTGCAGCTGGTAAAAAATTCGTCAGAAAATAATGCCAATTTGGCGAGAATTTTCACTCTTGATGAGCTTTGTGTGAATCCAGATAATCCGCGCAAAAGTCGTAATCCTCTTTTCGACGATCTAAAAGCATCCATCCGGGCGCGCGGTCTTAATTCTGTACCATCAGTTACTCGTGACCCGCGTCTTCCTGAAGGCAAATGGACTTTCAGCGATGGTGGTAATACTCGCTACACCATCATGCGAGAACTTTGGGATGAGACAGGAGATTTGCGGTTCTTCAGAATGGCATGCATTGAAAAACCATGGCCTGGGCGTTTCCAGTGCCTTGCCGGGCACCTAGCCGAAAATGAAACTCATGGGCAATTAACTTTTATTGATAAAGCTATCTCTGTAAGTGAGGCGCGTTTGATGCTTGAAGAAGAACGCGGAAAGAAAATCTCATTACGTAATCTTGCCTCTGAACTTACCAATAGTGGCCTGCCTGTACATTTTTCTACGGTAAGTCGTATGGAAGATGTAGTGACAAATATATATCCATGGATGCCTGTATTGCTTAAGTCTGGTTTTGGTGGGCGGGAGCTTAGAAATTTGCTTAGGCTCCGCCATGGGGCCGAAGCAGTTTGGAAAAAATATGAGTTTGAAAAGAACGTTTATACCCAAGCAGAGTTCGCCAATGTATTTGGTGAGTGCTGTCGTAAGTTCGATGATCCTGAGTTATGGTCTACTGAAATGTTCACTGATGAACTCATTGGCGATCTCACAGAAGCGTTCCCATGCGATGAGCTTGATTATGATGGCTGGTTGCTGGAACTCCGTGGCGCTGATAAAGCAAAGGTAGAATCTGCTGAAAACATTACTCTTCCTGTTTATTCTGGTTCGTCGGCAACATCATCTGCTGTTGCAAATGATGATACAGCTGAGCTCAATCAGACATCTAATGAGCTAGCCTTAGATGATTCATCTCTATCTGAGTGTAATGCCCGGGATAAGAGCCAAGGGTCTGATCAATCGAACGCAAATGAGACAGCTAAGGATTCATCTTCTATATCAAACAAAAAAGATGAAAAGCCTGTTACGCATGATTTAAATGATCTATCACAGTCGGATATTAGTTCAATCTGGCGCCTTAATGCCCTTCAGGATGATATTGAGCATTTGCAAAGTATTGCCTGGCGTTTGTGCTGGGATATCGCCAGTGCTCATGGCTGTGGTAGTTCTTTAAAATCCGCCAATGAAAATACATCACAGCTAGGTTACGAATTGTCAGTGTCCGTTAAGGATGCTCATAAAGTGGCCTTATTTCTTGCTTCGCTGACAGATGATACCGCTTGTCAAAATTCGGCGAACTTCACTTCTGAATTGCTGATCGGGTCATCTGAATCAGCCACACCTGCTTTTGATGACGAACAAACCCTAGCCGTGTTTCGGCTAATCAGGATCCTTCGTCGTCTCCGTGAACTGCAGCGCAGTAGTGCTGCTTCTACTGTTCCTGTAAATGAAGGTTAACTGATGAACACGAACCTCTCCCGTGCTGCTAATGGCTTCCTGCTTGACCTGGTTATGGAGCTTAAAAATGGGTTTATCCGTCGCTGTGACAAAATGGGCCTTTCTTCTGAAGAGATTGCCACGCTGAAAGATATGACCATTGAAGATATTCATTACATCATCAATAGCGAGGTTTCTGTCCTTTCGTTTCAAATAAATCAAGACAATCTGGCACGGCTCATGACACAAGCGAGGGAAGAGCAGACGCGTAAGCAACGTATTGATCGCGCACTCGCTCTTGGTGGCTCAATCAGGCTTATGGAGCATTTTTTCGGGCTGATGAGTAATGACGTTGCTGCACGTCGCAGGATTGCCGGCATAAAAGTTCGTGCAGGTCGTGGAACCGTTCTTAGCGATGAACAGAGTACTGAGCTGTGGGAAATCTGGGCGGCAAATGACAATAAAACGCTTCGCAGCGAAACGGATGAAGGACTTGATTTGATGCTGCTAGCCGCTGAACAAATGGATATTTCTCTCACTGCAGTCTGGAACACTGTTCTCAAGTGGGAGAGTGAGAATCTAACAGCGGCCACGCGGAGAAGAGCATGATTGTTAACCAGTGGAGAGTGTTCACTGTAATCAGAAGGGGTCAGAGTGCGATTTAAAGAGATCATACCGGGCCTTAAAGCTCCGGCGACGGTTCCGACGTCTTTGTCTAAAAAAGCGGCCAGCGCAGTCCGACGATTCTGGCTCGGAGAACATAACTATAAGCGCCTAAATGAAAACCGGACTGGCTACTACAAGATTGATCTCGGCCCGTTCTGGCGACTCCTCAGCCGCGATGAAGAGGCACCTGGGAGATGATGAACCATGAGCGCTATAACACGGCTATGCGCAACTGAAGCGTAGTCAGAATGCTGAGCGATGAGCCTTTAGCGGCACATCGCTCAGCATTTTTTTGTATTCAGAAGGTGAAGAATGACATTACCGGATGACAGCCTTATCCATCAGGCAGTCACAAAACTAACTGACCGACTGACCGCGCGTTTACCCGAAGAACAGAACAGCTATGTCCGTGGTGGTCTGTTGTTCACGGGTAACATACACGATTCCATGCCGCGACGGTTGCTTCTCGATCACCGTCTTTCCCCGCTTGATAAAATGGGCTGGATAATTATCCGCCTGCACGCTCTGAGCAATGATGGCGCCGTTTTTCCTTCCTATGAAGAATTGCAGTTGCAGCTGGCAACGCCGGGAAAAGGCAGGGCATCGAAAGAGACCATTAGCCGCGTACTTCTGATGTTACGCATTACGGGCTGGCTTAGTCTCTGCAAACGCGTCAGAGACGAAAAGGGAAGGGTAAGAGGCAATATTTATGCGCAGCATGATGAGCCATTGTCATTTGCTGATGCAGAAATGTTCGACCCACACTGGCTTAAAACAGTGGCTGAAGCCTGCCTGAGCAGTAACCGGACCATCAGCTCTACGGCAAAAACAATCATCAGTGAAATCAGGCTGGATCCCACAATGCTCCATCATCGCAGTCATCTCCAGATGATAGAGGCCCGTCTGGGCTCAGCTCAAAGTCCTGAAGAACTGACCTGCCGTGCCACACCCGTGAAGACAGGACGCTCACCGGGTTCGAATACCGAACTCAGCTTAAAAATTCATGATCAACTACTCGGTTCGGATTCCGAACTCAGTGAAAGTACCGGCAATAAGAGCCCGGTTCGGAATCCGAACAGTTACGTACGTAGTTTTACTAATACAGATAAAACATACGTAACTGGTTCGGTTTGCCTGCCGGATGACTTCCTCTCACTGCTGAAACCAGAAGACCGGGACATGGTCAATCGCCAGCTGCAGGCGCTTTCGACTGAGCGCTCCGCTCTGGTGCTGTCGAATGTCATACGTGCACAGCGTGAAGGCAGCCTGCAAAACCCACTTGGCTGGTTGCTGACGGTACTTAAAAAGGCCCGACAGGGGGAGCTTTACCCTGCAGAAAACGTACGAAGAGTACCTGATCACATGAGCCCATCATCACGCCCTGAACTGCGCCCCTTTAAGCCTCCCCGTACTGATAGCCGGCAGACGTGCAGTGAGGAGCGCGTAAGAGAAATCGTTCAGAGTCTACGAGTGTCTGTTGGAAATCAGAGAAATGAATAGGCGGACAGTGGTGTCCCAAAAAGTGATCAGCGCAACATGCTGCAGCAAAGGTTAATAAGCGCATAGTGTTGCACCGTGCAACAGAGGTTAAAAAGTGAGCAGTGTTGCACCGTGCAACAGAGGTTAAAAAGCGAGCAGTGTTGCTCCGTGCAACTGTGACCATTAATTAAGCGCCATACGCAGCGAACAAATTTTACATTGCGAATATCTGATTTCGAATTGTTTACGGTCCTCTCAGGAATGAGGATCGCCACTTAACTTACGAAAGCCTTTGCCAATCAGGAGACAGCTATGGCCGAACAGACAACCCCACAAACAGCGCCTCGGCGATCTGGCGGATTAATATCCACGCTGACTGTCGAGCTGCATTCGCATTATGCAATCAGGCTCTGGGAAGGGCGCAATCGTTCAGATGAAAAATCAAAGGCCGAAAAACGGCCGAAAATTCTGGGAATGCCAGAAGCGATTTCGCGGGCAGGATTAGCCGGGCGTGATGCAGCGGCCGGCAACCCCTATGGTGATCAGTTGCTGGTCAAACTTGAAGAGGCCATCAAGCTGGCTACTGAGAAAGTTGAAGAGCAGGTGAGGATTATCGATGACATTACGTCTTGCGTTCCCGCCGGTATCACCATTTCAGACGTTACTTCCTCCGAACCACTGAACCTCGATGTGTTTAGTCGATCACCTCTGGGCTATCGATGTGTCTGGCTGTTAGTACATTACGACCAGCTGGCACTGAAAGCATTCCGGGCATTCCATTACGGCATGATCTCCCGTGCACAGCGCGACCAGTTTCTGGAAAAAGGGAGTAAAGCGATACGTGTAGTCTACGGGTTGATTCAGAACTACCGGACCATGCCAGTGACATACGAGGATATCCGCAATAAAACGGCGCGCGGCTTGGCTGCCATTGAGCGTCTGGGGGAACCCGATCCTGCCGTCATGTCGGGAAAAAAACGCTCTTCATTCTCTCCACTTTCTGCCTTTACCTCAGAGGACGATTAATTTGAACCGGATGCTTACTTCGGGCGTTATCTGCGCCCTTCTCAGTGGCTGTGCAGGTACTGAGTTTGCTGACATTAACAAAAATATCAGCGATACCGCTTTCAGTATTAGTAAGACTTTGCGCGGCAGTGATTCGGATTCCATGGATTCCGGCAACGGTATGCCGGTACTGACAAAAGCATCATCATCTGGCGGGCAAAGTGCCAGCAAACAGTTTAGCGTGCCGGTCGATATTGACACGGCCGCTGCGAGATTAAAGCGCCACTATGGCTATGTGAGTGTTGATGAAATTGAACGTATTCGTTCAAAAGATCGTAACAGCCGCTGGAGTGCCGCTGCTATTGAGGACGCCCATCCAGTGTGGGAAGCCGTTCCGGGAAGCTCTTATCGCATGGGTGGCGATGTGGGTGACAACGACCATATGGATATCGAGCTTGAAAAGAACGGTTCCGGTACGCGGTTGTATGTGACATACAAATCACCCATCGCCTCGCACCTTACCGGCAGCACGTTCGATAACGTTATGTCTCAGGTCCGCCAGGTTGCCTCTGGTCAGGCACGCTAAACCGGAGGCCAGCATGCAGCTTTATCTATGTGAAAAACCCTCTCAGGCCAAAGATATTGCCCGCGTGCTGGGCGTCAGCCAGCGCGGTCAGGGGTGTATTACCGGCGGTAACATTACTGTCACGTGGGCAGTAGGCCATTTGCTGGAAACAGCCACTCCAGAAACTTACGGGGAGCAGTTTGGTCGCCCGTGGCGCACGGAGGTGCTGCCGATCATCCCGGACCGGTGGCAGATGACCGTCAAGAAAGATACTGCCGACCAGTTTGGCGTTATCAAAAAACTGCTGAAACAAGCCAGTGAGGTAGTCATTGCAACCGATGCCGATCGCGAAGGTGAAGTGATCGCACGCGAGCTGATGGAGTACTGCAATTACACCGGTGCCGTGCGCCGGCTGTGGCTTTCCGCGCTGGATGAAGCCAGCATCAAAAAAGCACTCAGTGAAATGCTGTCAGGCGAAAAGACTGAAAAACTGTATCAGGCGGGTATTGGCCGCTCGCGGGCAGACTGGCTTATCGGAATGAACCTGACGCGGCTTTATACTCTTAAGGCCGCTGAAGCCGGGTTATCGGAGGTGTTTTCTGTGGGCAGGGTGCAGACGCCCACGCTCGCTATAGTGGTTAACCGGGATCTTTTAATTGCCGGCTTCAGTCCAAAGCCTTGGTGGAAAGTCAGAGCTCAGCTTGAAAAAGACGGTGTTTCTTTTGAGGCGGAATGGGTTGCTGCAGAGCAATACTGTGACGAAGAAAAGCGGTGCGTAAACCAGCAGATTGCACAGGCTGTTCAGCAGCTCTGCCTGAAGGCCGGGAACGGCAGTGTGATTTCCGTAGAGAAAAAGCGTGATAAAACACCGGCACCGCTCTGTTTTTCCCTCGGAGATCTTCAGGAAGTCTGCAATCAGAAATGGGGGTTTGGCGCTAATGAGGTGCTGTCTATTGCCCAGGGACTTTATGAAACTCATAAAGCGACGACCTACCCGCGAACAGATTGCGGTTATTTGCCAGTATCGATGCGGGAAGAGGTCAACGACGTTCTCCGGGCTGTACAGCATTCCGATCCTGCTATCGGCAACGAGCTTTCCCGCCTTGATACCGCATTCAACTCGCGAGTCTGGAACGACAAGAAAATCACTGCGCACCACGCCATTATTCCGACGCGACAGCCATTCGACATAGCAAAGCTGAACGCGAAAGAGCTTAAAGTTTACTCTCTTATCCGGCTGCACTATCTGGCCCAGTTTATGCCGCTGCAGGAAACTGATGTGACGGATGCCACCTTCAATATCGGTAATCAGCTTTTCCGCACGCCAGGCCGCGTAATGGTACATGCCGGGTGGAAATCGCTGTTCAGTGGCGAGCTGGCTGCAGAGGAAGAAGGTGATAAGGAGTCTGCCGCGCAGCTGCCCGTACTGGAGCAGGGCAGCGTCTGCAGCGTTACCGGTGCAGATGTTAAAGATAATATGACCAAAGCGCCGTCGCACCATACGGAAGGAACGCTTATTGCCGCCATGAAAAACGCAGCCAGCCTGGTCACAGATCCCCAGCTCAAAAGAGTACTGCGCGATAACGCGGGACTCGGTACGGAAGCGACGCGTAGCGGCGTACTCGAAACGCTGTTTAAACGGGGCTTCCTGGAGAAAAAAGGAAAATTCATCATTGCCACGCAGATGGCGCAGGAACTGATCGCTGCCTTGCCAGAGACGCTGACAAGTCCGGGCATGACGGCCCTGTGGGAGCAGGCGCTGGATGATATTGCCCAGGGAAAAAGCGGTCTCAGCGAGTTTATGCAAAAGCAAAGTCAGTGGACACGGCATCTGGTCGAAAAAGGGCGGGACACTGCTTTTAAGGTAACGGTTCCGGTCGGCCCAGGCTGTCCGCTGTGCGGTGGCCAGACCCATCAGCGCAAGAGTAAGGACGGTAAATTTTGGGGCTGTGTTAAGTACCCTGACTGTAAGGGAATTGTTGGTGAGAAAAACCGTAAAAGCCGACGTCAGGCTGCAGGGAAAAACCAAGGATCAGGTAAAGGCCGTAAAAGCACAGCTTCTGCGCCGGCTACCCTGACCCTGCAGAGCCAGAAAGGTTGACAGTAGTGACATTTGGCTTAAAAATAAACGTGCTTGTCTGTCGTCTCTGACGACCACCAATGATTTACCAGCCTGAGAGAATCGCCTTCGGGTGGCTGAACATAACACTCCTGTAGCCTGCAAGGGAGAACACATCAGTGTGGTACATCTGCCCGCCTTTGGAAGCAGATATCGTCAATCACGGCTCCTACTGCCTGGCGATGAAGGTACATTCAACTATCAAGACAGTCAGAATTTAGCTGATTCTGACTCCCCGACGGGAAGACTTCTCCCGTCCGGGCAGAAGTTTTCTCCGTCGAACCAAATTTGACCTCCATGGAGAAAACATCATGTCTGTAAACAACACCTCTAATGCCAGTAACACCGGTAAATCTAAAGACTACTTCAACCTGACCATCAACGGACTGGGATATCTCAGCAACGTTCGCCAGGTCAATGCTCAGTCCGGCACCTTTATCAGTTGCGTTATCAACGCACTGTCAGGTCCGAGCGACAGCCCATCTTATGTGCGTTTTGACGTAACCGTTGCCGGCAAAGAAGCCAGCAGCCTCATTAACCGCTGCCAGAAAGCGGTGGATGAAGATAAGAAAGTGCTGATTGGCTTTGTGCTGAGCAACCCATCAACGGACATTTTTCAGCTGAAAAATGGTGAGCACGCAGGTGAAAGTCGCGTCAGTCTGAAAGCCCGCCTGATTAAGGTGGACTGGATCAAAATAGGCCAGGACATGGTCTTTAAGACTGAACGTGCCGAACCGCAGCATGCGCAGAATGCCGCTTCCCAGCAGCAGTCTTACGCAGAAAACTCATTCTGATTGTTCACTATAGCCTGCTCTTTCCTGAGCAGGCATCCCCCCTCATAAGGAGCATTCTTATGTCCTCACGTGGCGTAAACAAAGTCATTCTCGTTGGCAATCTCGGTCAGGATCCGGAAATTCGCTACATGCCTAACGGCGGCGCTGTCGCTAACATTTCACTGGCAACGTCGGAGTCATGGCGTGATAAGCAGACCGGCGAAAATCGTGAAGTGACCGAGTGGCATCGCGTTGTGTTGTTTGGCAAGCTTGCAGAAGTCGCCGGTGAATACCTTCGCAAAGGTTCTCAGATCTATATCGAGGGTCAGCTACGCACACGCAAGTGGCAGGATCAGAGCGGGCAGGACAAATACTCGACTGAGGTCGTTGTTAACGTTGGCGGCACTCTGCAGATGTTAGGGGGCCGTACACAAAATAGTGCTCAGCAGCAGTATAGTGGCAACCGGGGCCAGCCTCAGCAGCCAGTATCACAGTCACAGCCTGCAGGAGAATGGGATGATGATATACCGTTCCTCGGACACGGTTGCGGCATCGCGAAGCACGCTTTATCCTCTCTCTGACCCTTCGCTGCGTTTTGACCGCTGCACTAAATTTCACCATAATCCTTTAAAGGTTACTGACGATGCCTGCCATACTACGGCTGAACGGTTTTCGGTTCTTTTTCTAATCCAACGAAGGCAATCCGCGCGAACCTGCTCACATTCATGTGATAAAAGCGGGTACAGAAGCAAAATTCTGGCTGGAGCCAGTTGTAAAACTGGCGAGTAACGATGGATTTGACTCACGGACAATAAAAGAGCTGATGACAGTGATAACACAACACCAAACCATGCTTCTGGAGGCCTGGAATGATTATTTCAGCTAAGAACGTTCGGTTCGATCATCATACTATGTGGGTCGAACTCTCAGACGAGCGGATAATCGGCGTACCGCTTTCATGGTTTCCCCGGCTCCGCAACGCGTCTGCCGAACAGCTGAAAGATTACGAACTATCTCCCCGTGGTATCCACTGGGACGCACTGGACGAAGACATCTCAATCGATGGCCTGTTACAGGGGCGCGGTGATGTAACGCACCCGCCTCATCAGGTCGCCTGAAGGTGCTGATTAAAAAACGCTGACTCCGGTCGGCGTTTTTTTATTGCTATACATATAATAAATATTATAAAAAGATGTTATTTCTTTTAGTAAATGCTGTCAGCTGTTATTCAATGCAAGGAGGACTTAAGATGAGTGATAAACCATATACAGCCATCACATTAGATACGTCTATTTTTGACGGTAATAGATTGCTCTTGGAAAAAGGATTGCTAGGTAAACTCAGCCAATTCAAAAACTCAAAGGTCAAGTTTGTGTTAACTGATATTGTTGTGCACGAACTGAAGAAGCATCTTGATGAAAAAATAAAAGCAAGTAAATCTTCTTTGGAAAAATCTATAGAGGATGCTCGTGAGCATTTGTTTTTTGAAGGAAGCGAGTTGAATGAAGCCAAAGAGAAAATTCTAGAGGGTAAAAATACTGAAGATCTAGCAAGAAGTCGGGTTGAAAAATTCATTGAAAGTACAGGTGCGCAATTATTAGACTCTGGTAGTTATGTTTCAATTTCTGAATTAAGAGATAAATATTTTAATAATGAGGCTCCGTTTGCAGCAACTGGAAAGAAGAAACATGAATTTCCAGATGCGATTGCTTTGATGGCTCTGGAGAGCTGGGCTGATGCGAATGATGAGAAAATTTATGCTGTAGCAAAGGACAAAGATTGGGAATCATATTGCGAAGAATTAGAGTGTATTGATTATTTTGAAGATTTAAGTAAAGCACTGGACCACTTCAATAGACATAACACTCCATCAGATGTCATAGGTCGTCTTGAAAGTGCTATTTCTAATAACACTGCAATGAAATTCATCCAAGAATTGGGTCAGGGTTTAGAAGACTATTACAGTAGCTTAATAATCGATCAAGAGTGTGATTCTCCATTGAACTGGGAACCACAAGGGGTAAACATCTCATTCACTGACTTTCATTTCTCAGAAGACGAGTTGCAGATTATAAACTCAGACCATGATTCTATTATTATAGAGGCATATTTAAATGTTGATTTAGATATAGAAGGAGAATTCTCTCTTTATCAATACGATTCTATTGATAGAGAAAATATTTACATGGGCTCAGTGTCGCCTAATGTTTCGCAAAACTTTGAGGAAAAAGTTTTGATTACAGTTTCAGGTGATCTTGAGAAAGCCAAAGCAGACCCTGATGAACTTGAGATAGTGGATGTTGAAGTGTTGAGGAAAAATAGAACGGTTCATTTCGGCTATCTTGAACCAGAAATTGAACCTGACTACGATTAAATCGATAACTTTAAAGCTCCCTGCATTAAAGCGCTGACTCCGGTCGGCGTTTTTTTTTGAAAACGCAAAAAGAGTTGTTGATAGAAGCATGCTGAAGAGTTGCGCACAGTGAAGCCTGTTCTCACTGTACAGGAACTTTTCAGATGAAATTTAACGCCGTCTTTGCCGCTTTACCGCTTGCGCTGCTGGCGGGGTGCGTTCAGCAGCCCCAGAAGCTGCAGGAGCGGGCACCTGCTGAACCGGTTGCCCCGGTCAGCGTATCCCGAAATATTCAGGCATCCGATGATGATGTTTATGCGCGTACGCCAGAAGTGGTTCGCTACGATCGTTACCTGCTGGTCAGCACTGACCCGCAGGCCGTGCAGCGCGACCCCCTCTCGCAGATTATTGACGTTCGCATTCCCTCTTCAGTGCAGCCAACCGTGGCTGACGCTATGCGCTATGCCCTGAAGCAGTCCGGCTACTCGCTTTGTCAGACCGGTCCGGCTAACGGCGTGTTATACCGTCAGCCACTACCGGCCGTCCAGTTTCAGCTCGGTCCTATGCGCCTTCGCACCGCGCTGCAGGTACTGGCGGGCCCGGCATGGGAGCTTGAAGTTGATGACGTTCAGCGCGTGGTTTGCCACAGCCTGCGTGCCGGTTATCAGCTTCCCGTGTCACAGCTGCCGCCACCTACTGCCAGCGCCTACGCACCGGCTACAGGCACGCCATCTTCTGCCAATTCCTCTCAGGTGATCGCGCCTCGTCCTATTCAGGCCCAGCCTGCTCACGGAGGGTGGCTAACAAAATGACCACAGATACGTCCTTCCCTCACGAAAGTGCTGATGATGTTGTTCCGTCGTCGTCAGGCAGCAGGTTCAGCGCTGTAAAACGCCGGCTGCCGGCTATAGGACTGACCACGCTTTCTATTGCCGCGCTTGGCCTCGCATTTATATCGCTTCGCGCCGGTGTGTCGCAGGAAAACCGTCTCAGCTACGTTGAGAAGCAGCAAAACGTGGTTTACACCCAGGCACTGGCTAAAACCGATCTTGAACCTATCCAGGCAAACATTAATACGCAGGCTGAGGCAATAAAAAAACAGCAGCTTCAGCTTGATGCGGTCCGTAAATCTCTCGAAGCCTGGTCTGCCAAAGGCTTGTCTGAAGCTGTCGGACAGGTTCGCCATTCGATCGATGAGCTGAATGATTCCCAGACCGCGCTGCAAAGCCGTCAGGCTGCTCTGGAACAGTCAATCACCGCATTACAGCACCCGCCTCAGAAAGCGCAGCAGGCCACGGCTGAACCCACAGCGACACCCCCTGTAAAAAAGCCGGCACCCGCTAAGCCACATCAGGCAGTCAAAACCGTGGCCCGCAAAGCGCCATTTGTACTGACCGGCGTTGAAAAGCGGGGTTCAGAGTCTTTTGCGGCCATTGCACCGTCAGGGTTTAGCTCCCTGGCTGAAATCCGCCTCATCGGCGAGGGCCAGACCGTTAATGGCTGGACACTTGTTCACGCCGGCTACGGGCAGGCGCAATTTCGCGTGAACGGTCGCCTGACGACGATCAACGTTGACTAAAGGAGGCAGTATGAAGCTAAAAATGATGCATCTTGCGGCGGTTATGCTCTGCTGCTCTGCGCAGGCCGGCGTTCAGGTTCAGAATTCCAAGGGCGAACCGGTGGATGCCCCGGCTCAGAGCGTGCAGCAAAGTAACGTGCAGGATCTGCAACAGCAAGCCGGGCAGTGGGGACTGAGTCAGGACGATTATCAGCGCTATAAGTCGCTAATGAAAGGTCCGCGCGGCATTCAGTCACCGGGTCTGGATCCGTTGTCAACGCTGGGTATCGAGGCGCGGAGCCAGGCTGAACGTCGTCAGTATGCTGAGAAGTGGGTTAAGGAAGAGTTTGCGCGTACGCAAAAAGAGCTGGATTTCCAGCGCGAAGTCACAGCCGCATGGAAGCGGCTCTATCCGGAAACGCTTGCCGTAAACATGGGCAACGCAGCCGGCATTGCCCACGATACCGGAGGCAGACTGGCGCTGTTCGTTAAGTCAGCGGGCTGCGGGCAATGTGACGCCCGTCTGGCAGCGGTCTTAGCCGATAACAGGCCGGTTGATATCTACCTTGTAGACAGTCAGGGCGATGACAGCAAACTTCGCGGCTGGGCAAAAGATCATCACATTCCGCTGGACAGGGTGCGCAGCCGTCAGATCACACTGAATCACGACGGCGGTCGCTGGATGCGGTTCGGTAACGGCATGATGCCGGTGGTTCTGCAGCAGGGGGAAGACGGATGGCAACTCGCCGCATTCTGACCGGAGCGGCGCTACTGCTGCTTTCATTTTGCACGTTCGCGGCTGGCAAACAGACCGTTCCGGAGGGGTACGTGCGCGTAGCGCAGGCTCACAACGTGCCGCCGGAATCACTTTACTCTGTCAGCCTGCAGGAATCATCGCGCAGGCTGCCGCAGGGCGAACGCCCCTGGCCGTGGACCCTGAACGTGGCGGGTAAGGGCTATCGCTATAAAACCCGTCTTGAAGCCTGGCAGGCGCTGCAGGTGTTCATGAAAACGAACTCACTGAAGCGCATAGATGTCGGTATCGCCCAAGTTAATCTCGGCTGGAACGGCCAGCGATTTACGTCAACCTGGGTAGCGCTGGATCCTTATGTGAATCTCAACGCTGCCGCCGCCATCCTGCGCGAGTGCTGGAACCGGAAACCCGGAAGCTGGCTCGATGCAGCCGGCTGTTATCACCATCCCGCAGGCGGCGCACCCGCTGCCCGCTATCGCGCTTTCGTTAAAAGTAAGCTCGCCATGCTCCAGCCCTCGCCGCATCTGCCGACGGCTACCGCAGTTGAACAGACAGCGTCTGTATCGGTGCCGGATAACGGTCTCGTCTGGATAAATCCACGGAGTCAGTGATTATGAATATGAAAAACCTCATCGTTACCACGTTCATCGCTTTTTCGCCTGCCGCACTGGCGGAGCTCAACGTCATTGCAGATCTGGGAGGGGAGAGCACGCAGGCTATTTTCGAGGCCGTAAACCGCCAGGATACGCCGCCTGCGTCTGCTGCGACTCCTGAACAGGGGGAAGCGGCCATGCTGCCTGTTACTACGTCAGAACTTTCCCCTGGCAACGTGGCCCCCCGGGCGCTGCAGCTGCCGGGTATCGGCTCGCTGTTTATCATTGGTGATGACAGCTATTCACGGCAGTGGCTGCAGCAGAACGTACAACTGCTTTCGGCCAGAAATGCAGCCGGCCTCGTTGTGAACGTTGAAAGCATGGCATCGCTGGAATCTCTGCGCAGTCTCGCACCCGGTCTTCAGCTGGCGCCCTCATCAGGAACTGAACTTGCCCGCCGCCTGCAGCTGACCCATTACCCCGTACTTATCACGGACAGCGGCCTGTCTCAGGAGGTAGGGCCGTGATATCAGCTCCTAACATCGCTGCACTGCTTATGGCAAATCCGGTCCTACTGGCCATCCTGTCGGGCGTGATTATCTTTCTGCTCTGGCGTTTTCGCCGTCAGTCGGCCAGCGAGCGGCGGCACCGCAGGTATCGCGCCACAGCAGAGCGCGTTTATGTCCGCCTTCGCCAGCTCAATGGAGACGGGCAGCTCATGAGCTATCTGCGCAAGATTAACCCCTACGTCTTTGAAGAGTTACTTCTGCTGGCATTTGAGCGTCAGGGGTATGCCGTACAGCGCAATACGTCATACAGCGGCGATGGCGGGCTGGATGGACGCGTACACATAAACGGCGAGTGCTTATTGATTCAGGCCAAGCGCTACAGCCGGGCGATAACGCCGGCTCACGTTCAGGATTTTGACGCGCTGCTGACGCGTATGGGGCAGCGTGGGTTGTTTATTCATACCGGCCGAACGGGCCAGAAAAGCAGGGCTGCCAGTAGCAGTTCACAGCAACTGATGATTATCAGCGGACAACGCCTTCTGGCTCTGCTGG
Organism: Candidatus Pantoea communis; assembly: GCF_011752685.1. NCBI lineage: Bacteria > Pseudomonadati > Pseudomonadota > Gammaproteobacteria > Enterobacterales > Erwiniaceae > Pantoea > Candidatus Pantoea communis. The sequence continues at coordinate 51,246 of NZ_VWXC01000019.1, read as the reverse complement.
CAGGTAAACCCTTTAAGGAGTTTTCTTTGTGAGTGATAAATATGTAATTGAGGCTCTTCTGCGCCCGGCTGTGGAGCTGAATACAGCGGTCGCAGCGGGCACTGCCGCCATCGTCTGCATCACAGCGCCATGGGCAGTAGCTTTGGCACCCTCCGTCAGCTACGTTACCGCCGGCGGATTCGCAGTGCTTTCTGCCATACGCGCGCGTCAGGGAATGCAGGTTATTCGCTACCGCCGCAATCTTCGCCGTTTACCTCGCTACGTCATGACGTCAAAACAGATCCCCGTCAGTAAACGTTGGCTTTTTCTGGGCCGCGGGTTTCGCTGGACCCAGAAACACACCCAGCGCCTGCGCGATACGCTGCGCCCGGAAGTGGCCCACTACCTTAAGCCATCGAAGCTGTATCAGCTTGCACGCCAGTTAGAGGAAGTGACAGAGAGCAGTTTGCCGGCAATTGCCAAACTGCTCAGTGCCGACTCGCCCGTCAATCCCGTTCGCCCGCTTCCCCCCGTGGGCGGTAATCCGGCCGTACACGGCATAGAGCCCGATGAAACTGACGTTACTCTCGATTTACGTGAGCGTGTCGGTCACACGGTTGTTTACGGTACAACCCGCGTGGGCAAAACGCGCCTCGCTGAGCTGTTAATCACTCAGGATATACGGCGCGGAGACGTCACTATCGTATTTGATCCTAAAGGCGATGCGGACCTGCTGAAAAGGGTCTGGGCGGAAGCGCACCGTGCAGGTCGGGGCGATGAGCTGACCGTTTTCCATCTTGGCTGGCCTGAGATTTCCGCGCGTTATAACGCCGTAGGCCGCTTCGGGCGCGTATCGGAAGTCGCGACCCGCGTTGCCGGCCAGCTAAGTAGTGAGGGCAATAACGCAGCATTTAAAGAGTTTGCATGGCGGTTTGTGAATATCGTTGCGCGTGCGCTGGTCGCACTCGGAGAGCGACCGGATTATACCCTCGTTACCCGCTACGTGAATAACATCGCCGATTTGTATCTGCGCTACGCTGAAAAAATCGTTACTGAGAAACTGCCTGAACTGAACATTCAGATCGAAAATAATGCCAACGCATTCAGTGAGGACGACGTGCCGCGCAACATGCAGGGGCAGCCTGAGGCAATCCGGATTTGGGCAGTTGAAGTGGCGCTGAGTTCTGACGCAGGAAACGCGCTGTATGACCCGATACTTGACGGGTTGCGCTCTGCAGTACGCTATGACCGTACTTATTTTGACAAAATTGTGGCGTCACTGCTGCCACTGCTGGAAAAACTCACCACCGGTAAAACGGCGGAGCTGCTGTCTCCCGATTATCTGAATATGGAAGATCCGCGTCCTATTTTTGACTGGGAGCAGGTTATCCGTAAAAAAGGCATCGTTTACGTGGGGCTCGATGCGCTCAGCGACAGCGAGGTTGCCAGTGCCGTAGGTAACAGCATGTTTGCCGATCTGGTGAGCGTGGCCGGTCACATCTATAAACACGGTATCAACGGCGGCCTGCCGGGTTCAAAAGAGGGCAAAGACCCTATTAACCTTCACTGCGATGAATTCAACGAACTGATGGGTAATGAGTTTATCCCACTAATCAATAAAGGCGGTGGTGCGGGCATGCAGGTAACTGCCTATACGCAGACTTCGTCTGATATAGAAGCCAGGATCGGGAGCGCGGCCAAAACTTCTCAGGTTCAGGGTAACTTCAACAACCTAATCATGCTGCGCGTGAGAGAAAACCGGACGGCAGAGCTGCTGACCTCACAGCTGCCGCAGGTTGAAATCTACAGTAAAACACTGGTCTCGGGTCATCAGGATTCAGCTGACGTCACCGTCAATCACGATTTTACCTCCAGCACCCAGGACCGTGTCGGGACCATTAAGGTGCCACTTCTTGAGCCTGCAGATATTGTCACGTTGCCTAAAGGGCAGGCATTTGCGCTGCTTGAAGGCGGCCAGCTCTGGAAAATTCGCATGCCGCTGCCGGCGGGCGATGCAGGCGACGTGCATATGCCTGAGAACATCGCGCGTCTTGCAGAAGAAATGCGACGCAACTATCACAGCAGTGAAGGATGGTGGGACAGTCGCAGTTCAGCAGCTGCGCCAGTGAAGGGAGATAACAATGGCTGAGGCTCGTCGTACCGCACCACAGCAAAATCCGCAGCAGTTCCCCACGCAACCGCGTGAGCATGGCCTGCTTTATAACCTGGTCTGGGGCTGGCCTTGGAAACTTATTGGCGTGATCCTGGCTTCCCTGATGGTGAGCCTTGTCATTGAATATGTCGGGATTGCGTTCTTCTGGCCTGCAGAGGGTGCAGCACACAGCCAGGCGGTGATGAATACCGAGTTCGGCTATCTGTCTTCTGATTTTACCCGCAGCCTGCTGCTTTCCGAGCCGGCTGCAACGGTGACGCGCTGGGTAACTGATGCCTATCAATGGGCGTTTGTGGACAGTGGGATCATCGGCTGGATACAGGCAAAATATCAGGCAGAGATGAATAGCGGCAATGAGGTATCGCGCAATCTTAAAGGTGCCAGCAGCTGGCTGGGAAATTATCTGAAGCAGTACATGCTGGCAACGGTGTACGTCTCTGTAGTGACTTTGATTCGAGTCACTATCATCGCCCTTTCTGTACCGCTGTTCGTCCTGGTTATATGTGTCGCCGTGGTTGAAGGGCTTGGCCGACGGGATTTACGGCGATTTGGTGCCGGTTATGAATCATCTTTTCTGTACCATCGCGCGAAAAGGCTGATTAAACCGGCTGTGTATCTTCCTGTGATGGCTTACCTTTCATGGCCTTCAGCAGTCTATCCAAACCTTCTGCTACTGCCCGCAGCTTTAATGCTGGGAATTACCATTACGGTTACAACGGCATCGTTCAAAAAATATATATGAGCGCCTCCCGTTTGCCAGGCTTTGTACTTCATGACGGACAGGACGATTGCGGCTATATATCCGGTCTTTATGCAGCTGCGAAAGCGGCTGCTGACCCTAATGAAATCCGCTGACTCACGCCTCAATTACCTCTGCGAACCCGGTGTTCGATATTTTTTTCAGGCCTGGTGAGCCCCGGTCTGACCTGTTCTGTCATTACATACACTGCCTGCGCAACCTGGTGACGTTCTGCTTATACACTGTGATTTAGCAAGTAAGTGCTCAGTTAAGAACTGCTTCCTTCTGGTAGGGTCTGCCTTGAGACAGCACAGCCCATATTATTCGTGCCATTTTATTGGCCAGCGCCACGGAGGCGACGTTTACCGGTCTCCGCTTCAGCAGGTCGGTAACCCAGGGCCCCGGCTCGCGGGCATTCTGTATGACGCTATGGGCGCCGTTGACCAGCAGTTTTCGCAGATATTTGTCGCCCCGCTTGCTGATCCCCAGCAGTTGTATTTTCCCGCCGGTTCCGGTCTGCCTGGGAACGAGCCCCACCCAGGCAGCAAACTCCCGGCCTGAACGGAAGGCGTCAGTACTGCCCATTGAAGCAACCGCAGCAGTGGCAGTCAGGAAGCCCACGCCGGGAATTTCACTGATGGCTTTTACGCCGGGGTCATCTCTGCTCAGCTCACGTATCCGGCGTTCAATATCGGTAATACGGCCATCCGTTCTTTCAACTTCACTCAGCTGCTCACGCAGGCTGTCTATGAGCACAGCCGGCAGACGTTCTGACAAACGAATAAGTATCTCGGGGACGTTTTTTACTAGGCTGGCATGTCCTTTACGCATCACTTCACCGTATTCCGCGAGTAACCCGTGCAGGGCATTAGTCTGCATCAGCCGATACTTCATCAGCTGGGAGCGTATCCGGTGCAGCGCCAGCATGGCCTGCTGCTGTTCAGTTTTGACCGCAACTGCCTTCCCGGGTTGCTGCACCGCCCGCCAGATAGCCTGCGCGTCAGCCGTATCATTCTTGTTACGGATATTGAAGGCCTTGACGAACTCGCCCGGCATCAGCTTGACCTTATGACCGAGACTGGTTAACTCTCTTGCCCAGTGATGTGCACCACCACAGGCCTCCATTCCGATAAGGCAGGGGGAACGGTTAGTAAAAAACTCCAGAAATTTGTCGCGCCTGATGGCTTTATTGAAAATTTCTCCAGTATCTGTGTTTATGAAGTGAACCTGCATCACGTTTTTGGCAATGTCGACACCGACTGGTATGAGTTTCATTTCTGTTACCTCCTCCAATCTCTAAGGAAACCGCGACAAATTTATGTCGAGGCAATCCTGCACATATGATTACAGTTGCTGAGTGATAGATCCTGAACCCTCGGTAAAGGTTACTGTAGCTTTAGCACCGTTAACAATTGAAATCTGTGGTGGAATGTGACCAATATCAACGTCATACAATACTGGGATTGAGAGGTCGCCGAGAGCAGCTTTAAGAGCATCCAGATAATTATGTTTAGTATTATCACTAACATCTGGGGCTGCGCTTCTGCCTATAAGAATACCTTTCAAATTTTCGAACCAACCGTGTAAGCGTAGGCTTATCAACGCCCGAGTCATTTCACAGGGGGCCATTTCTACGTTCTCAAAATACAGAATTACGCCTTCTTCAATATGCTGTTCAGTAAACAACTTGATATTCCCAAATGGTGTGCCTGCTAATCTCGAAATGATTTCCAGGCATCCTCCAATAAGGTATCCATTGAAAGATACAGAAGACGTAACGCCATCAAGGATCTTCCATTCAGTTTCGTGGGATAAATTGAATCCAGCATCGCTGGCTGAACCCCACTGATTTTCTTCAATCTGATGTGCTTTCGAAGAAAACTGCTCAATTACATCTCCCTTTTCTGCTGTCAAAAATTCCCATACAGATTTTGTTGTGGGGTCCAGCTCTTTTGCACCAAGATCCATCAGATTCGGCCCATGCAACGTAGACCAGCCAGAGAGTGTAACCAGTGGAAAATGAATAGTACTCAGGTCGGAAAAGCCGACAAACCATTTTGGCTCTGTATTTTCTAAGATGCTGAAATCCATTAACTCAAGTAACTCGATAGCCCGATCTCCTCCCCAAGGGGGCATAACTGCTTTTACCTCTGGATCAGTCAGAACGGTCATTAATTCTTTTGCACGTGAAGTTTTGCATGCGCTTTCATTCTTATGCTGAGAACGCAAGCATTCGCCTTCTAGAACCCTGAAACCCTTTTTTTGGAGATTATTGATGGCGAGTTCCAGTCGAGTATGTAGGTGTTCAGGTACGCCAGATGATGGGGCAGTAACTGCAATCAAATCTCCCGGGACCAGCTTGGGGGGAATGCGAGTATTCATGCATAAATCCTTTTTCCGAATGTAATTCTATAGTCCATAAAAGAATAGAGCTTGCAACCTTTGCCAGCATCCATTTAATGGCATTTTCCGACTTTTAACCCACGCTACCGCCCATGCTCAAGAGGTAGGGAGGCGCTCATTTCATTACCTTTAATGGCCTGATACCAAAGCCTGTTAAATGCAGGCTTTGGTTTACGCCGGTACAATCGATTAAATCTGTATCGGCTTGGACGTCCGCTGTGAGCGATCTGCGGACGTCAAAATTCTGGGGATGGGGATGGGGATGGGGATGTTACGCCACATTAAACATACCACTCCAGAAACTAATTCAATGAATCTATGCTAACTTCAACCACCAAACGGTTGCTGCAAAAGGATTTTATTATGAATTTAGTTGATGCTCTGAAGGCGAAATATCCGGATTCCCAAGCTTTGCAGATCGGAGACAATGCTGATATGGCTAACGAGCTGGCAGACTTGGTTATGAAAGGGATTAAAACCGCATCCTGTGGTTCTTTGGCCTCATACCTGGCAGAAAAATCGCCACCAAGAATAGGCAGTCACAATATTATCCTCGACGGTCGGGATGAGCCGCTATGCGTCATCAGAATGACTTCAATGCGTCTGGTTCGCTTCTCTGACGTTACTGAGGAATTAGCCCGCAAAGAAGGCGAAGGAGATCTGAGCCTTGAATACTGGAGATCTGAGCATAAAGCCTTTTTTACCAGAGCTGGCTTTTACGCTGACGACATGGAGCTTGTCGCAGAAGAATTTGAGGTCGTTGAGGTCTGTAACAGGACTTACCATGCTTAGCTCTCATATTAAATATAACAGTTCTGTAGCGCACTTCCTTGGCGCTATAACAGCATGAAGTCAAGGAAGCTCTTTGCGCATAAAAACACTCAACGGATCTGCTTTATACGGGGTAAATGCATCGCATATCTCGTACCCGCACCTGCGATATAGCGTTATAGCCGGTTGTTGGTGAATCCCTGTTTCAAGCTGCAACAGCCGCGATTTCTTTTCTGAAGCAATCCCCTCGATTGCACTGACTATCTTCTGTCCAAGCTTCCTTCCCCGGTATTCCGGTCGAATGTAAACCCGCTTAATCTCGGCTGAGCCGTCTTCGTGAAATAGCAAAGCACCACAACCTGCAGGTGCATTTCCTTCATCACGTACGATCACGCATCGGAGCTGTTCGTCACTGACTGCTGAAAAATCTAGGCAGTGGTTACTTTCTGTAGGATAAAGTTCGCTCTGAAAGGCATCGAGCTCACTAACCAACCACGTCAGGTCAGAATCCCCTTTTTCGACTTCTGAAATGTTGAACATTCACTATCCTCAGCTCAGTTTTAACAACTGAATCTACCATGCTGTTCTAACTATGACGCCTATAAAGATTTAACATACGCCGCAGGCGGTAAATGGTGGATGACCGTAACCTCTGAATCCATCTCAATTGACGGGTAGTGCTCACGCATCCCTTCCAACAGTTCAGCATCAGGCCATTCAGCACTTTTTCCAAGCCTGGCCGCAACGTCATAAAGCGGCATTTTTTCGACGTGCGTGACACACACCATGACCGTGTCAAAGACATCCTGCACGTTTACGTAAAGCATAGGGCCCGGCACAATTTCGCGTTCCCGCCATCGAATGGTATGACGCTTCCTGCCTGCGCGAACGTCCGGCAGTAGGCGAGGCACGATTTCAACACTCTGCAATGACACATAACCTCCGGTGACCTGCTCCGGTATTTGAGACAAGGATCATTAGTAATACTAGTTTTTAACTAATGGATTGAATTTAATCTTGAGCAGGTTAGTTTTGTAGCAAAGCGTATCTTTTAAACGTCCGCTACTGGCACAATGCGTACGCTATCCAGCCCAATGTCCGCTGTGAGCGAACAGCGGATATTGAATAAATTGGGGCTGGATTTTTTCACATTAAACATCCTATCCCGATTATGAATCAGCCTATGTGTCTCGTCTCATCAGGAATTCGTCATGAAACACTCCATCAACGCATAGCGCATCTGCATCAGTCGCCCACTCTTTAAACCCGAAGGAACAATAAAGTGCATACGCGGCCCGGTTAGTTGTAACCACTGACAGTTTCACGGTTTTTGCTGAACTGGCAGCTTCCAGCGCCGCCTCCATTAATTCTGATGAAAGCCCGGAACCTCTGTTACCGGCGCGAACATACAATCCCCAGATATTCGCCACATGACTCAACTTTAGTAACGAGTTACTGCTAACCCCAATCATGCCCTGCAAGGAGTTGTTAACATCAAAACCACCGAAAACATGGCTTGTCAGCAGCTGTTCGGCAAAGAACTGCAATGGCTTCTGACTGCATTCGCCGTAGGATGCGCCAAAGGCTTCCGGATGAAGGCGCAAAGCCTCCAGCCTCAATTCCCTGAAATCGTCCAGATCGCTTTCAACTATGCGTCGTACTGTGAATGCTTCCACTCATGGGCTCCTTACTCTTCCAGACTTGCATTGTCAGAAGCTAATTAAACTAGCATAAGAGTTCATGTGAAACTTCCGCTTCTGGCATGAAGCTGACTAGGTAACTAAGCGGAAGGTCCGCTGTGAGCGAAATGCAGACACTTATTGATAACGACTGAAGTTTCATCACATTAAACAAAAAATTCCTATTGTGGACCCGAAGATTTCTGACTATAAAAACAGCAAGATAACTCATTTAATGAGTCAAAAACTCAGGAGAAATTTTGCAGCTAATTACCTCCCGATTACATCTTAGGCCTGTAATCGCCTCAGACGCAGATGACCTTTTCAGAATTTATGGCGATCCTGCCACAAATACTTTTAATCCCGCAGGCCCGTATCCTGAAATTGATTACGCCCGAGATGTTCTGGCTCGCTGGATTAAACACTGGGAAGATTGCGGTTTCGGAAACTGGGCTATCACTTTGAAGGATAATCCTGAAAGGATTATCGGTTTTGGCGGGCTGAATATCCGCAGTTATGCCGATACCGCTATCAATAACCTGGGATATCGTTTCTCCACTGAATCATGGGGAAAAGGCCTAGCGACAGAGTTTGCTAACTATGCGGTCAGCCACGGGTTTGGTGATTTCAAACTGCCTGAGATATCTGCAGTAGTAAGAGCAGATCACCTAGCATCGCAGAAGGTCCTGATGAATGCCGGATTCAAGTATGTTCAGGACATTCATGATGTGAAAAATGCGCCCGCCAGTATGCTGTTTAAACTAACCCAGGCAGAATGGGACAAAAGTTAGTGTAAGGGAGCTACTGAGTGTTTTTTACCATAACAGTGCATGTGCAACGTCCGCTTCTGGCACACAGCAGTCTTCGGCTAACCCAAGGACAGCTATGAGCGAGGAACAGACATCACACTGTTGTCCCATACCCGTTTTGTGTGGATGTATTCCTTTACTGGATGCATCATGTTAGTCGCATTCATCCTTCAGGGTATAATCATGATTACAGTAGAGAAATCAGATCCGTTGTCTTCAGAATCCCATCGCTTAATCGAATTGCTATCCGCAGAACTTGCCACTATTACGGGTGATAACGGCAAAAGCAATTTCGCCGTTGAAACAATGAGTGATGAAAAAGCCGTATGGGCATTAGCGAAGAACTCCCAAGGTAGAGTTGTCGGGTGCGGTGCTATACGACCTTTAACGCAAAATATAGCCGAGCTTAAAAGAATGTATTCAGACCGAAGTGAGTCAGGAGTTGGCAGTGCTTTACTCACTTTTCTTGAAAAATCTGCAAAAGAGATGGGATATACCGAGCTTAGGCTGGAAACCCGACACATCAACCACCGGGCTGTAAATTTCTACAACAAAAAGGGTTATATCCGTATTGCGAATTACGGCCCATACATAGGTAGGACGGAAGCAGTCTGTTTCTCGAAGACATTACGCTGATTGTATTAATCGGATCTGACGTCTGCTTCTGATACCAAGCGGACAAGCTAAGAGTGGTGACTGTCCGCTGTGAGCGAGAAGCGGACGCTCCGGCTTCGAGAATACCGCCTGCTTTTTATGTGATACAGTGTTGTATCTGTTTCCAGAAATGTAAATTTTCCAATGTAAAGATTCTGTCTTTTAACAGTTATTGCTTTCCGCATTGCCTGTCGGCTGTGTGGGTTTCTGTTATTTATGATGAGAATCTTTCCGCATGAATACTTTGCTGCTTGCGCTAATTCGCGCACTGCGTAGTCATGACTGGCTGCGCTTCCTTGGTTTTGCTTATATCCTGTCATCTCTAGGTAATGGACTTACTCAGGTCATTGTTTTTGGGCAACTTTTAAACTGGCAAGCTTCTCCTGCGATTCTGACGATAGTTTATATGCTGTCAATGCTGCCCAGTTTTCTGGGGAGCATACTGGGCGAAGCTCTGTGTAAGAAAGTTTCACCACTCCGAATCCTGATTTTTACAGAGCTACTCGGCCTGCTTGCACTTGTTTTTCCGCTATATGGTTTGCTGCATCACAACGTTCCGGCTCTGCTTGCGGTACAGTGTGCAGAAGCCCTATTCAGCGGCATGAGTTATCCGGCACTGGCTCTGCTATTTAAACGTGGATTGGCGCATGACGAACTACCTGCAGCAACCGCTATGGAAACGATAATTTTTGCCTCACAGGTTTTGCTCGGTACCGGATTGGGCGTTTTACTGTTCGACTTGATTTCTCCTTTGAATCTCCTTGCCATTGATGCCGTGAGTTTTGTCGCTTCTACTGCTTTGCTTTTGACGTCAGCCTCTGTTTTTCAGGCGATGGAGCTGCAACCAGAAAAAGCGGTGCCTGACACGCATAAGTTGTTCTGGCGATGTTTATCTCCCTTGCAAAAACGAAGCGTTATGCTTTTACCTGCCCTTGCAGCTGTGGGTTCTCCCGCTATGGCGCTTTTACCTGCTCTTGCACAGGAAATAAGGCCTGAAGAGTCAGCCGGGCTGGCACTGCCGCTGCTTTTTGCGCGCAGCCTCGGACAACTCTGCGGCCCGCTAATGCTCGATGCCGGTAAATTGCAGCGCTATTCCGCTAATAACTGGCTGTTGTTGCTATGCCTGGGTATACATATTGGAAATTATTTTCTAATACCTTTGTCCGCCGGATTGCCATACGCCGGGCTTGTTATGATTTTCAGTGCACACATGGGTTCGAATATTGTTTTTGCTTTGGGTACGTTCGGCGTACTCAAAAACTTCGCAGAAACTCAGGTCGCCAAAGCCAGTGCACTTACATGGCGCGGACAGGTTCTGACCGCGGCTATTTCTACCGGTATAACAAGTGTGATAGCGCAGAAATTGGGTGCTTTTACCGCTCTTTACAGCATTTCTCTGTTTAGTCTGGTAGGCGTCGGAGTTTTACTCTGGTTAAACAGAACGCCCAGAACAAACTAAAACAGGGTTATGTATAGCATCGTAAACAAAGAGTGGGGCGCAGATCTCTCCCCACTAATACAATGTCTGCTTCTGGCTGTGAGTTCAACTGATGGACGCAACACACTTATTGAACCGTTCTGCGGGTGATTCATAGTCTAGCGTTTTTCTCGGTCTTTCGTTGAGCTGTCTGGCAACGCTGTTTAGTCTGTGCTGACTGTGAACCGATAAGTCAGTTCCTTTTGGAAAATATTGTCTTAGCAACCTGTTCGTATTTTCATTTGAGCCACGTTGCCAGGGAGATTGAGGATCACAGAAGTAAATCTGGATGTCTGTTGCTACAGTAAACCGGGTGTGGCTGGTCATTTCAGCTCCCCGATCCCAGGTTAATGTTTTATATAGCTCAACAGGTAATTCCCGGGCTTGTCTGATGAGTGCAGATATAACCGTTATGGTCTTGTTGTCCCTGATTTTGGCTAACATAACAAAACGGGAATGGCGTTCTACAAGGGTAACGATATCGGAGTTTTTCGAGCCCTGGCTCAGATCACCTTCCCAGTGACCAGGGATGGCTCTGTCTGAGGCTTCCGGTGGCCTTTCGCTGATAGGTATCGCATTCGGAATTTTCCCTAATCCTTTCCCTTTAAGTGATGACGTTCGGGATCTACGAACCGCTCTTCCGCTTCTGAGGCATTGCTGCAGCTCTTTTTTTAATGCCCCCCGGGTTTGTATAAAAAGCGTTTTATAAATCGTTTCGTGTGACACATGCATTTCCTGATTATCCGGATAACAGCGTTTCAGCCAACCGGCGATCTGTTCCGGCGACCAGTCCTGATGCATCTTCTCTGCAATGATTTTACACAATGTGGGGCTTTCAATTAGCTTGCAAGGTTTTGGTCTCAGAGCATTTTCCCAAGCAGCATTGTCGGCTTTTGCTGCACGGTATTGCTTGGCACCTCCGTGCCTCCTGACCTCGCGGCTAATCGTTGAGGGTGCTCTTGATAAGTTGGCAGCGATGTCCCTGATACTGAGTTTTGCTACCAATCCTCTGGATATTTCTTCTCTTTCATCAAGCGTAAGCGCTAATCGATGCCGCTTTCGAACGGGAGGACGGTAGCCACCTGTCTGGTGGATTGTGGGCATGATAGAAGAATGAAATCTGTCGAACATTCTGGCGATATCATGCAGGGAATCACCTTGTTTATATCTATCCCAGATAATTGCCTTCTGCTCTGGCGTGTAGTTAATACGAGTTCTTCGTTTCATGGCAACGTCCCCCCTTGATTAAGGATAGCGTTGCATCGAGCCATTGAACTCACAGCACAAAGCGGACTGATCTTACCCCGATAATAGGTGTTAGCGAAAAACAGCTTACCTATATGTTTTCAATCAGCTCTTTGCCCTGATGACGAGGCGTATTCACCTTCGTTGATACGGGGTGCCATTTGAATGCGCTTTCCGGTAAGGCTGCGTTATGCGCGATTTCTATCGCGCGTTCGGGCGTGGTATCACCATTGAGCCACTCCCTTACCGCTGACGCCTTCAGCACCAGAGGCCTGCGGTCGTGAATGTCCACCATGCCCTTGTTACTGGCTGAAGTGACAATCAGAAAACCTTCATGCCCGTGCGGTTCGTCATAGGGCGCTTTGCCGATGGCGGCAAAAAACAGCGGCTCATGCGTTTTGTGATAGATGAAGTAGGGCTGTTTCCTTTCTTCTTCCTTCACCCACTCAAACCATCCATCGGCAAACACTACGGCGCGACCGTGGTTCCATAGCGGCTTAAACATACGGCTCGATGCGGCGGTCTCTCCGCGCGCATTGATGAGCGGCTGCTTGTCCCACCATTCAGGTCCATAACCCCAGTACACCGGGTCAATTTTCAGTTTGTCGTCGCGCTCGCTCAGAAGCAGCACATTAGTGCCAGGAGCAACGTTATAACGCCCAATAGGTTCTGGATCGTGCACGTAATCACTGCCGGCTGCGCCAAGGGCATCAAGGTAGACGTCCCGGCTCTGATACTGCGCAAACCTTCCGCACATAATGTCTCTCCTTTTCTGCAGGATACCTTTTAACGCGGGCTGTGCCTGGCTTTACTCATCATTCAATATTAGTCGGCGAAACCGCATATTAAATTTTGCGTTCGGGGAATTAATTTAATGTCTTAGGCTGTTTTCCCCATATCAGAGCTGGACGGAGGTACCTGAAACTTGTTTCAGATGCCGGCCGTCAGCAGGCAAGGCGCATAGCGCCGCGTCAGAGCAATTATTTAGTTACAACAAACATTAAAACTTAAATCCACTTCTTTCAGCATCTGCGCTGCTTTCTAAATTTTTATTTTCCCAAAAAGAGTTAACGGCTGAACCCGGCAGCCAGATTTCGCATGCTTACCGCACCAAAAAACCACTGGAGGTGCATATGAAATCTCTTCGTCCGGCAACACAACTTCTGTTATGTGGCGGTGTGCTGGGCCTGACCTTTCTCGCGTCCTCTCCGGCGTCTGCATCTGAGAAAGACGAGCTGGCATCCGCTCAGCGAATGATCTTTCAGGTTCAGGCTTCGCTGGAACGGGCGCGGGTTGCCGCAGCACAGGCTGATCCGTCGGAGCGCGGCCGCTACTTCTTTGATTACCAGCGGGCTAATGGCGATTTGAAAACCATAAGCGCCGGCATTGATCGTTACCTGGAGCCAACGCGTGCCCAGCCCCGCGATTTGTCTGCTGTAGCTGGAAATTATCGCCGGGAGCGTCCCTGATGGCGATGACTTCAGCCCAGATGACTGCATTTAAATCTGCGTCAGGAAATCTTGAGCCGTCAGGCCTGCATCTTCTTTGCCTGGGGCTTTTGTTCGGTTTCATGTTCTGGTGGGCTGCCTGGGCAATTGTTGATGTTTACTCAGGCTGGGCAAATCAGCGCCTTAAGGAAGGCGCGTTAGGCAGAGCCGTAGTTCGCTCAGTTTTATTGTTAATTGTAAGTATCTGGATGTTTGGCAGTTAATCCCTAATCAACCCTTTTACAGGTGAAATCATGTCTAAATTTGCTTCTGTTGTGTCCCGCTCAGTTATCAAAGCTAAAAGCTTTTACGCACGCTCTCTGGCAATCGGCTTAACCGGCTGGTTATCGGCTAAACCGGCCTTTGCAGACCTGCCAACTGTTGAATCGCCCTCTTCAAGTGGTTCTGGTACAGGCCTTAATGGTCAGCTGACTGGTTATATACAGGATGGATTAGTTCTGGGTGGACTGGTTCTCTGCGCGATCGCATTTTTCATGGTTGCTCAGAACTGCCTGGTAACTTTTAACGAAGTGCGTAATGAACGCGCGACCTGGGTGAAGTTCGGTTCGATTGTAGTCGTTGGCGTCGCGCTTCTCGTTGCCATCATCTGGCTGCTGGGCAAGTCTGCGGACATCATCAACTAAGGAACTTCACTATGGCGACCATCAGATTTTTACCGGATCGCCTGAATGCTGAGCCAGTAGTTTTTCGGGGGTTTACCACCCCCGAGTTAGGCCTTGCGGCTCTAATCGGTGTTGCGGCTGGCTTCATCCTTTCCCTGCCCTTACTCCTTTTTTTCAGCTGGCTGATTGTTCCCACGGTAACGCTGCTTTTTCCTCTCGTCCTCATTGCTTTCGGTGGACGGTGGCTTAGCAGCAAAAAGCGCGGCAAACCCGAGAACTTTCTCTGGCAGCGGTTTGCTTTGAAAAAGCGCTGCATGGGGCTGGGCGATCCTAAATTGATCATTGACTCGCAGGGCTGGTCCCTGCGACGCAGCAAAAACCTCAGGAGTACTAAATGAGTCGTTTTCGCCACGCGGTTAAGGGCCGCGATCAGCATATTTTTACCCTGCGGGCGGCCTGCGTAGTGTTGCTGCTATTACTGGTTACTGCTATGGGCGGCTGGATGAGAGCGCCTGAAAAGCTGACCATCCATAACCCACCTGATTTGCGTAAGGGCAGCACGCGCCCGTGGTGGGAAATCCCGCCTCCGACCGTGTACGGCTTCACGTATTACATTTTTCAGCAACTTAATGCCTGGCCTAAAAACGGAAGAGTGGACTACCCGGCTCGCATTCAGTCGCTTTCTGCTTACCTGACGCCACAGTGCAAAGCGTTTCTTGAGGAGGATTCAAAGGTGCGCGGTGAGAAAAATGAGCTTACCGATCGAGTGAGAGTGGTTTACGAAATTCCCGGCCGTGGTTATTCAGGTAACAGCGTGAAAGTCATCGATCGTGATAACTGGGTAGTGAAGCTCGACCTTGTGGCCGACGAATACTATCTCACAGAGCCGGTTAAGCGCGCCATGGTGCGCTATCCGCTGAAAGTTGTGCGCTGGGACGGTGATTCTGAGTCCAATCCATTTGGTTTGGCGCTGGACTGCTATGAAGGCATCCCGCAGCGTCTTTCCGCTGCGCCTGAACAGCCGAAACCAGAAAGAAAGGGGATGTTCTGATGTTGAATCCATCTTTTACCTCAGGATCACGTGCATGCCTTATTGCGCTGTCACTGTCCCTGCTGCCCGTGACGATGATTTCCGCGCCAGCGCATGCTGACGAGCTGATGAAATGGGAGCGCGTGCCGCTGCAGATACCTCTCAAAACGGGTCAGGAACGCGTGATTTTCGCTGATAAAAACGTGCGCGTGGGTTTTCCGCCGGCACTTAACGGCAAGCTGCGCGTGCAGAGCACCGGCGGCGCAGTCTATCTCAAAGCAAACAGTGATTTCCCTCAAACGCGCCTTCAGCTGCAGGACATGGAAAGCGGTGAGGTCATTCTGCTGGACGTCCGTACGACTGCCACCGCATCAGCCGAACCGGTTAAAATCGTTTACAGCGGTGACGTCAGTACCATCAGCAGTGCAGACTCTGAAATCGAACAGAAAGCCGCTGGCGATAGCAACAGTTCACAGGCGAAGCGTAAAAAAGTCAGCTTTAAAGCTCCCGTTCCGGTGCTGCTGACACGCTACGCAGCTCAGAATCTGTATGCGCCAGTACGAACCGTTGAATCCGTGCCGGGCATTCACCCCGTTAATCCACATCTGCCATCCCGCATTACTACCCTGTATCCCTCAGCTCCCGTGACCGTGTCACCAGTAGCGGGCTGGGGCGTGGCAGGTCGCACCGTTATCGCGCTGAGAATCCGCAACAACTCTTCACAGAAGGTTGTGCTCGATCCGCGTGAACTGCAGGGCCAGTTTGTCACGGCCACCTTCCAGCATCGCTGGGTGGGTGCCGCTGGCACGCCGGAAGACACCACCACGCTGTACCTGGTTACCGCCGGTCGTCCTGATGGCGCTTTTGTACGTGAGCCCTCTGTAGTGAATAAGGCTACTAACCGCCCAGCCCAGAAGGTGATCCGCTATGAAAATTAAGTCAAATGGGCTGGTTAAAGTGCTGGTCCCCGCCATTCTGGTTGGCGGCGGATTTATTGCTGTAAAAAGCCATAACAGCAAGTCACAGGAACCCGCCACTCAGAATGTTAAGACAGGCGACGCTCTGAAAAACCTCTCACCGCAAGAGTTGAAGGCGCTCGGCATTGAGGGGGATACGCCGCAGGATACGCTTAAGACGATCGTAGGCTCTCTTAACGCCGTTCGTCAGCAGCAGGATTCTCTCAACAAGCAGAATGCACAGCTATTGGATGAAAACAAAAAGCTACGCGATCGCAATAACAACGTTTCCGGCCAGGTTAATGAAGCGGTTCAGGGCGTGGAGAAAAGCTATCACGATCGTGAAAAACAGATGAGCCAGCAGCAGAACGTCCTGACGTCAAAAATCAATGAGCTCACAAATAAACTGCAGAATGCCGGTAAGGGTATTGCAGACAAGGCAAAGGGTGCTGACAGCGATATCCCTCTCGGTCTGGGCCTTGATGGCATGGGTGCTGGTGATAGCAATCCTCCGGCCTCCGGTAGTGATGGCCTGATGTGGGTCTCGCCCCAGGACAGTCCCTCTTCGGCTTCAGCTCAGAAAAATGGCGCTGCAGGCAGCAGCAACACCGGCGAATCCGGCTTCCCGACGTCATTTCTCAGTGAAAACGCGCTGACAAAGCAAAAATCCAGCTATGAACAGCAGGTAAAGGGTTCAACCGCTGAGAAAGGCGCAGAAGAGGAGGCCGAACCGGTATATACACTACCGGAAAACTCCACGCTGATTGGCAGCCGAGCGATGACGGCGCTGCTCGGTCGCGTGCCAATCAACGGCACCGTAACCGACCCGTATCCTTTTAAGGTACTCATTGGTAAAGATAACCTTACGGCCAACGGCATCGAGTTGCCGGACGTTGAGGGTGCGATCGTCTCCGGCACCGCCTCCGGCGACTGGACCCTGTCCTGCGTGCGCGGTCAGGTCAACAGTGTCACGTTTGTATTCACCGACGGCACTGTACGTACTCTGCCGAAACCGGACCGCAGCGGCAAAGGCAGCAATAACAGCAACCAGAACGGCGGGAAAGATACTGGCACCAGTGGCGGCATCGGCTGGATTTCTGATGAAAAAGGGATCCCCTGTATTGGTGGAGAACGTAAGTCAAATGCTTCTACCTATCTGCCAACTATTTTTGGGTTATCTGCAGCCGGTGCAGCTGGTGAAGGCTTAAGTCAGGGGCAGTACACAACTCAAAACAATGTGAATGGTATCTCTTCAACCATGACAGGAGATGCAGGACAAGCGGTCCTGGGTAAAGCCCTGTCAGGCGGCATGTCTGAAACCACTGATTGGGTTAAGCAGCGTTACGGGCAAACATTCGATGCAATTTATGTTCAGCCCGGAGCGCATCTCGCTGTGCATATTACCCGCGAGCTGGCGATCGATTACGAAGATAAAGGCCGCAGGGTGCGTTATGACTTTACCCTGCCCGGCGAAGACGGCAGCACCGGCGGACTGGACTGAGGAGAATGACCATGGGTATTACTGCAAAATTCGGGATTTTCATGATTATTGCAGCCAGCACGCTTGCCGGCTGCTCCACAAACAAAGATGAAATGCTGCCGCCGGGCAACAGCAACATGCTGGAGCTGTGGAAAGGCACCGACGGTGAATCAGGTGTATCGCGCGGCAGTGAAGCACGCAGCACGCTGCGCCGTGGTCTTACTGACAGCGAACAGCAGGCCGCACTCCACGACGATCGTAGCTACAGCCGCACGCAGGAGTCCGAAATCAGCCAGCAGTTCCCTCGCCTGCCTAATCCTGACATGGTGATGTACGTCTTTCCTCATCTCGCACAGGGTAACACCCCCGTGCCTGGTTACAGCACTGTTTTCCCCTTCTATGACCAGACACAGTACGCCATGCCTGGCGAACGTACGGAGGCGCTGTAATGTTCGGACTCTTTAAAGGGAAATCCTCTAAAAAAAACAATGACTTACCTGACGTTTCTGAGCAGGCCGGTCCGGAGCCCGTTGTCCGTCCCGGCAAAATGTCACAGGCCGATGAAAAACGCGTTTATTCGCATAATCCGTCCATCGTTGATTATCTGCCGTGGGCAGAATTTCTAGATGAGGAGCAGTGCCTGCTGCTTGACGATGGTATCTCCGTGGGGGCCGTCTATGAAGTGACGCCGGCGGCAACCGAAGGGCGACCTGACGAGCGTCTGGAGCAGATCCGTGACGTGGTTGAAGATGCGCTGCAGGACAGCTTTGACGATCTCGCGAGCAACCCGTGGATCGTTCAGTTCTACTGTCAGGACGAGAATAACGTTGATGCCTACCTTGACCGTCTGCGCGGTTACGTAAGACCGCACGCGCAGGACAGCGAGTTTACCGAGGCATGGCTTAAAGAAACCGAGCAGCATATGCGCGGGATTGCGCGCCCTGAAGGTCTGTTTGAAGATAAACTGATCACCGGCCAGCCATGGCGAGGGCAACAGCGACGCACGCGGATGGTTATCTACCGCTGGGCGACTAAAAACAGCGTTGATTTGATGTCACCTATCGTCATGCTGAATCAGGCGTGCGAACGCCTCTGCAGCGCTTTTTCCAGTGTCAATATTAACTGCACACGCCAGAATGGCTTGCAGGTTCACGCCTGGCTGCTGCGGATGTTCAATCCCGCGCCAGAGGGCATGAATAAAGAAGCATTTTACCGCGCGGCAGCCTATGAAGACAGCCGCGACACGCCTGCAGGCATGATACCTGTAGAGAATGATTTTGCCGAAACCCTGCTATTCACGCCACCACGCTCAGATGTCGAAAACGGCGTGTGGTGGCTTGATAACATCGCCCACTCAGCCATTTCCGTGGAGCGCCTGCGTAAACCCCCTGAGCCAGGCACACTCACCGGTGAAAAGAGCCGGGGTGAAAAGAAAATCAACGCGCTGATGGACACTTTCCCCGAAGGCACCATGCTTTGCATTACGGTCGTTGCAGAGCCGCAGGACACGCTGGAAGAGAAGTTTAACCGCCTGGCGAAAAACGCCATCGGCGAGAATACCGAGTCCGGTCGCGTCCGCCAGGACGTCGCCGCCGTCAAGGAACTGCTGGGAAACCGCCACAAACTCTATCGCGCGGCCATCACCTTTATCCTTCGCGCAAAAGACATGCCCGAAATGCATCGCAAGCGCATCGAGCTCAGCACAGTACTGTTGAACGAAGGGCTGCAGCCGGTACGTGCTGAGCATGAAACCGGCCCGCTTAACACCTGGCTGCGGGCGCTGCCCATGTGCTTTAACCCGCAACATGACAGGAAAAACTGGTATACCCGCCTGACATGGGTCCAGCACATTGCCGGGCTGCTGCCCGTTACCGGCCGGGAAACCGGGACCGGTAATGCCGGATTCAGCTTTTTTAACCGTGGCGGCGATGTGCTGGACTTTGATCCACTGAACAAAGATGACCGCTCCCAGAACGCGCATATGCTGTTGTTCGGCCCGACCGGCGCGGGTAAATCCGCCACGCTCTGCTCAATGCTCTGTCAGCTGATGGCAGTGCACCGCCCGCGCCTGTTTATTGCAGAAGCCGGTAACAGTTTCGGGCTTACTGCAGACTACTTTGAAAGTCTTGGTCTTACGGTTAACAAGGTCAGCGTCAAACCCGGCAGCGGCGTATCGCTGCCCCCCTTCGCTGATGCACATAAGCTATTTGACGGCGATGCGCCCGCTCCGGCAATTGATGAGAGCGATCTTCCGGACATTGAGGACGATCCTGATGATGATGAAGAGGATGGCAAGCGCGACATTCTGGGCGAAATGGAGATTTCTGCCCGAATGATGATCACCGGCGGCGACCCGAAAGAGGACGCCGCGCTGAAACGTGCCGACCGCGCCATGATCCGCGAAGCGCTGATTATGGCCGCGCGTAAAACTATGGAAGAAGGCCGTCAGATGCTGCCGGGCGACCTGCAGAAAGCGCTTAACGCCATTTCACTGGAGACTGAAAGCGGCAACGGACATGTGCGTAACGAAACCCGGCGGGCGAAAGCGGCTGAAATGGCCGAATCCCTGGGCATGTTCACGCAACAGGGGAGCTTTGAGGCAGAGCTCTTTAATCAGGAAGGTTCTCTGTGGCCGGAAGCTGACGTTACGCTGATTGATCTCGCGCACCTTGCCCGTGAAGGGTACGAGGCGCAGATGGCGCTGACGATGGTGTCACTGACCAACACCATCAACAACATTGCTGAACGTGACCAGTACCTTGAACGCGACATCGTTTTTACCGTGGATGAGGCGCACGTTGTGACGGTTAACCCACTTCTCGCCCCCTATATGACCAAAGTGGTCAAGATGTGGCGTAAGCTTGGCGCATGGCTATGGCTTGCCACACAGAACCTTGAGGATTACCCGAACGCTGCCGGCAAGATGCTTAATATGGCGGAGTGGTGGATCTGTCTGACGATGCCGAAAAAAGAGGTGGAGGATATTGCCCGATTCCGGACGCTTTCAGAGGAGCAAAAAGCCGTGCTGCTTTCCGCCAGTAAGCTCTCAAGGTGCTATACCGAAGGCGTGGTGCTCTCGAAGAAAATTGAAGCGCTGTTTCGCGCTGTTCCGCCCAGCCTTTACCTCGCGCTAGGGATGACGGAGAAAGAAGAGAAAGCCGAACGTAAAGCGCTGATGCGTAAACATAACTGTTCTGAGCTGGATGCTGCTATTCTCGTAGCGAAAAAACTGGATCGTCTGCGTGGATTGATGACGGAAGATGAGGCCGGGATGCCCGAACACAATGATAAGAGAGAGATGCTGACCGCATGATTAAGCTCAAGTATGCGCAACCTCTGACCCAGAGCCCTGCGCCGGACGAAACGCCAACCCCTGCTATGTTTAGCCTGCATCCGCAGGGGGAGCCCGCGATGACGGCAACGACGGCAGAGCGACTGAAAGCAATGGAGAACGCACTGAGATTGAGGCTGCAACCGCCGGTAACGATTACCTGTAACCCACATCGTATTGGTAAGAGCAGCTGCGTGTCGGTTCATCTTGAGGACAACAGGGGCAAACGTGCGGACATTCTGCTGACGCAGGAAGGCCGCGCCGGACTTCCCCTGGACCACGAATTCGATTCGCCGCGCTGGCATGTAAACGTGCCTGACGCAGCTGATATGGTTTTCCTTACGCTTTGGCTCAACAACGTTTTCCCTAGCTGAGTTAAAAGTCACTATGAAACCGGCCTTTAAGCCGGTTTTTTTGTTAAATGGCCTTGTGCCAGGAGCTACCGCTCAGTAGAACAAAATTCTTGTAAAAAAATCAGTACTAAAAAGATGTTTCCGAAGTCCGAACAGAAGACTTTAAATGCTAACAAATTGATTTTTATTTGATAAATTATTCGTCTAAGCGATCTATGTACGTACAGCACACCTTGCACAAAGCCCGTAGTGACTCCGCTAGTCAAAATGCACTTTATCTATGATACTAATTTGACTTTATCTAGCACAAAACACTATTTAAAGTGATCAGTGGCGAAGAAAATAAAATAACTGCTATTTTTCATTTTAACTATATGTTTTATAAGTATGTTAATGTAGGTTTAACTGATCTACACCTCACAGAGTGTTTGTAATTATTATTAACGCAGTGTGACATCCAATGCCTAAAAATCTAACGCATATTCTAAAAATTAAAGGCCCTCTTCTCAGTTCTGACCTGTGCAACTATTTGTGTGCAGAGGGGAACATAACCCGCATAGCTGCGACGAAACAAATATCTCGCGCGATAGCCACAGAAACGGTGAGTAGTCTCAGAGGGCTCTTTCCTCGTCGAGAGGCGTTCATCTATTTGCCTGAACAGTTCGGGAGTCCGACTTACTGGCAAATTCTCACAAGTACGTTGCAAAAAACACAATCTGCTTATGGCTACGCGATTGGGGCGCTATTAGCACGTGGCGGAGTCATGCCTCTAGCGCATTTCCCTGCGGCAAGTGGGTCACCTCACTTCATGAGTAAAAGGTTATCACATGAAGCAGTATTACAGAGACTATGTAGCAACGGTCTTGTGAAAAAAATAGATTTACTAGGTATTGGCGAATGTGTCGCACTACGAGAATCGAATGAAGAATATTTCAATGGCGTAGAAATTGAAGTAAAAGCTCGTATGGTTACTGAATCTGTGCTGCTTAAAGCAGTGGCACAATGGTCAAAAAACCTTGGCCTAGTAAGTTATGAACAATTGAAGAATAGAGACGTCAGCGAACCTAAAGTTACGGGTTTTTTGTTTGATCTCACTGCACCAAGTTACCTCACAGGTCTGCTTCAACAAAAATCTTCAGGCGGCACTATGCCTGGATTTTTTTGCTGTGATGTATTATTTAACGGAAAGTTAGAAGAAGAACACATAGCTCCTTTTATTAATAAATGCAGATCTATAAAGAGCCTACCAAAAACAGGTAGGCCTTTCTTCATCTTTGTGGCAGATTCTTATTCCAAGGAAGCATTCTTAGCTCTTAAAGAGCAAGGAATAGTGCCTGCAACTGTCAACAATCTTTTTGGACAGGAAACAGCCGAAACTCTACGAGCCCTTACAGAAACACTGAAAAGCATTACGTTTCTAAATAATAAATCAGAGCAAATAGATGAAGTAATGACTCGCCTTTCTCATATTGAGGGTGCAGCTTCACAGCTTCGCGGTGATTTATTCGAATATATTGTTGCTAAGGCTGTAAAAGATAGCGCACAGTATGTTGAAGTCGGTGTGCAGTGTAAAGATTCGAAGGGGAAAAAAGCTGACTGTGATGTTTTTGTATCGAATGGCTACAAGAAAGTAACTTTCATTGAATGCAAGGGGTATAACCCTTATGCTGAAGTTCTCCATAAGGATGTCAAGCATTGGATTCATGAGCAAGTACCTGTGTTTTTTAAGCATGCCTTAATACATTATCCTAACACTGCTATTCATGTTGAGTTTTGGACTACAGGTAAGCTGGGCAAGGATTCAATGGACTTATTGAATGATTTTAAAGAAAAAAATAAAAATGACCAGAGGTATGAGGTTGTTTTTCGCCAAGCTCATGATGTAAAAGATTTTATAGATGGAACTCGAAATAAAAGTTTAGTTCGTGTTTTTGGTAAGCACTTTATAGATTATTATAGGAAGGATCCATTAGGTGCGGTTACTCCTCCGAAACGACTCGCTAGCAGCGATAACGTGCCAACTTAATTATTGAGAAATTTAAAGTGGAGTTGAAATGAATCAGCAAGCTTTGTTGTTAAAAGGAATTGAAGATGGTGTGTATCCCGAAACATTATTCAAATTTAGGGGGATCAGTCGCGGTAAACAAATTCTTAAAGACTGTACGTTCAGGTTTTCAAGCCCAACAGCTTTCAACGATCCATTTGATTGCTCTTTGGATGAGGTCGCTTCCTATAAGATGTCCGAAATAAAAAATTTTTTTAATAAAAATAATTTTGGATATGCAAATCTCCCATTAGATAGACGCAATCTAATTAAGCAAGATAAAAGTATCGTTTCGAAATGGGTCCAGGATGCCAAAAACAAGGCCGTAAATTCAAGAGGTGTCTTGGCATTATCAAGAGATGTGAACGAAATTCTTCTTTGGTCACATTATGCTGATTATCATAAAGGTTTGGCTATTGAGTTATCCCTTAGAGAAGACTTGGATTTCTTTCTAGGCCCAAGGATTATAAAGTATGTGGATAATTATACACCTACAAATTACCTTTCTGATCCGGAAGGTACAGTCGATGCAATTTTATCAAAGAAACATGTAAAATGGGAATACGAAAAGGAGTTTAGGATTTACAAAACGGACTCGGCTAACATTGATATTTCAATTAACCCAAACGCAATAAAATCGGTCTATTTTGGTTTGAAAGCCAAACAGTCGGAAATTGATGATGTAAGAAGTATATGTAGTACTCAAGCATTGAGCCATGTGCGTTTTTTCCAGGCCGAAAAGGTTTACGGGCAGTTTAAATTGAGATTTAAACTTTTATAAAATCCATTTTAGTGACGGTTGTCTAATTGCGGCATGTTAAAAATCCGAGGCCGTTGAGGATTCAAACAACCGTGAACATTGTACAACCTCCTTCTTCAGAAATTTTCAAAATCGGAAAAAGAGTTTACTGCTGAAAGCCTGACCACGCGCTGCCACTCTTACGGCCTGTTACCGTAACGGAGATCTGCTATGCGACTCAGGTTATTACACTCACTTTTCCTGCTTATACCGTTTCAGCTGATGGCCGGCACCGTTGTATATACCGATGCCGGACATCCCCCTCAGAATCTGACCGAAGAAAGCTCGGTTGTCTGGCTTGATGGCCCCGACCGCCTGCAGGATTCTATTTTCGGCCAGTTAGCTGCCGATCCGCAGCTGGCCGCTCAGCAGGCCCGCGAAATCATTCAGTCACCGCAATGGCCCGGTCAGCAGGAGCAGATTGCTCAGGCGTACCGGCAGGTTGTGCATGCTTGGGAGATCGGCCTACATAAGTTCCCTGCAGTCGTTTTCGATGATCGGGATGTGGTTTATGGCACGGCCGACATTGCCCGGGCAGCCACGCTTCGCAGTCAGGGGGGTAAATGATGCGCTTCTCCCCCGGAACACATTTAAATGCCGCCGGTGTTGCCACCGTGCTGGTAGCAGCTGCGACGCCGGCCACGGTCTCTGCCATTAATACTGCCGGCATCATTGCCAGCGCCATTACCCAGGACTGCATCAGCTGGCGCGTCAGCGGCATCTGTTACTGGCTGATGTGTACGCCCTTTGGCTGTTCAGTGAAAACCTCCGTTAAAGTGACACACTTCATTCCTGAAGTGGTGGTGTCCACCTACACCGGCCCGGGCGGGAATCCCTGGACAGAGATGGCGTTTATGAGTGGCGCGTCCGGTACGATCGACAACGCGCTGACCAGCGGTGCGCCAGCCGGCGGCGGTAATGCCGCCGATATCAAGACGCCCGGGAAGCGCAAGTCGAACATCAAATTCAAATACGCCGATGCGATAGGCCACCCTGCCACCTCCGTCATCGGCGGCAGTATTGCCGGTTATTCGTGCGATACCGCCGCCACGCCATTTAATCCCTACTATCTGAGCACGCTGGACTCACTTGTCTGGCGATCGGGATTACCTGAGTCACTGTATCCCGAAGCTCTGATTCCCGGCCAGCGCGAATTGGGCAGCCAGACCAGCGCAAACATGTGGGGCAATATCTACCCCCGTTCCGGCTTCGTCAGCCAGACAGACGATGATAAAGCCTCCGCCGTGGTCGCGCAGCGGGTCGCAGACATTATCACCCGCTCCGGGCAGCCCCACGTTTACCAGGTACTGAAGGGCATGCACAAAGCGGGCTACTGGCCGCCCGGAGAGGTTAAAGAAAACACGGGCACGGCGAATCATAAATGGCAGCGCCTGTCACCCACGCTTTCCGCTTCCTGCGCCGCCTTTCCTGACGGCGCGTATCCCATTGCTCAGGACGGTAACGAAGCGTATGCGCTCTGGCAGCCCTACAGCTGCTGCAAGCGACGCGGCCAGACCTTCCTCTATTCAACTGACTTCTGAGAGGCACAATGTCACCAGTTAAATTTAGATCGACCGCTCTTGCCCTGTGCATTGCGTCCGTAGCGTCATCCGCGCAGGCGGCTGATGATAATCAGTCCGGCGCTTTCGGTATTTCACTGCCCTCCGTGAACAACAGCGCCATAGGCTACGGCAAGGACGTCAGCGGCGCAGTTTCTGACAAGCTCTACTATACGCTCGGCGGCGGCTCTGTTATTTCGCAGCCGGCAACACGCAGTAGCATGCGTAAAATTGGTATGAGCGCAGGCTGGAGCAGCGACCTGATGTGCGGCAACTTCGATCTGAAAACAACCGTCGGCAATCAGCTTAATGGGGTAACAAACGGTTTTAAAAACCTCATGGGCGACGTGGTGCAGAACGCCACCGGTGCCGTCGCCAGCCTGCCGGCAATGATTATCCAGCGTGCCAATCCCGGCCTGTACGACATGCTCACAAACGGCGTGCTGCAGGCAAACGTCTCTTTTGATAAAGCCCAGCTCAACTGTCAGAACATGTCGAAGCGCATGATGGATTTTGCCGGCAACAACAAATGGACGCAGGGCGCGGTCATGGATGAATACAAGTCGCTTGTTAACAGCGGAGACGCTGATGCTGTCCGCGTGAATAACTCAGCGGACAAGTTGCAGGGCAACTCAGGCCAGAACTGGATTGGCGGACAGAAACGCGGCGGTCAGGGCCAGCAGGCTATCCGGCCTACCCATGACTTAACCGCTGCGGGGTTCAACATGATGAACAGCCTGCCGGTACTGAGTTCTGATTCAGTCAGCAGCAACAGCTGTAACGGAGGTGCCTGCGGAAAATATGCAAGTGCCGATGAAGCGGCCAAAGCCGTGGTGCAGGTTGTGGGGGACACCTCCCTGCGCACCTGCAGCGACGCATCACAATGTACCAGCGGCGATGACGAACAGCAGCCGGGTGCCACTCAGGCCGGTACCGGCTTTGCGCCCATCCTAGAAGAGACCACCAAAGAGAATACTGAACAGCTTGTCAAACTCGTCAACGGCACCGAGCAGCCTAACGCGACGAACCTGGCAAAACTCAAAACCGGCAGTTTGCCCATCACTGCAGGTGTCATCAGAGCACTTCAGCGTGATCCAGACAACGCCGCCCTGACCGCCCGCCTCGCCGGGGAGCTGGCGATGGCGGATACGGTTGAAACCGCGCTGATTATGCGCCGCATGATTGTTACCGGCATGTCAGAGCCTAACGCTGCCGCTCAGAATGCAGCCATTGAGGAGGGCGATCGTCGCGTTGCGGCCATCGATCGTGAGATCACCGCCCTGAGAAATGAAATGGAGCTCAAGCGCGAGCTTTCCCGCAATTCTGTGCTCACCATTATCGATCGGGAAAACGGGCGTGTTAACAGTAACCCGCAGACGCAAAGCGATGACAGCACCGACAGCCGTATCAACCGTCTGGCCGTTCCTGAGACGGAAAACAACTGATGAGAGCGCAGCCTATGAAAACCGAAAACGGGGCACAACGCGCCTCATTTTTCCGCCGGCACCCCGTGCTGTTTAGCGTGCTGTGTACTGCCGGCGCTCTGCTGGCATTGCTGCTGGCCGGGATCATCGTCGCAGACCGGGCTGTAAGGAATCCTGCGCAGGCCGCTGCGTTTCGTGACTGGATGGAGCACGCCCGCTATGGCTGGCTGATATGGCGTCTGGCAATTTATGGTGCTCTGGCGTGGGGTTTTGTCAAAGTTTTCCGTGCGCCGGGCTTCGGCCCGCAACACCGCCAGCCGCTATTCCGCATTGCGGCTGTCAGCCTTATTTTTGCTGTTGTCTGTGAACTGGTGCTGCTCGGCGGCACGGGAGCGTCCTGATGCTGACTAACAGTTACCTGGAATATTTCCTTACCCTGCTTGGCTGGGTTGTGAACAACGGACTCTGGAATATTCTCATCACAACCGGCCTGTTTGCCGCGCCTGTTGCTTTCCGGCTTATCGGCATCTGGCTGAAAGTGCGTGAAGAAGGAGAAGATGAGGGAAATAAAGGTGCCCTGTCCATACCCCGCATGGAACATGCGATTTACTCCTCTTTTCTGGTGATGATTGCCTGTTGTATGCCGCTGATGAACGTCGATATGAGCACGATAAAATATGACACGTCGCGAGCGCAGAGCTGCGGGACGTGGACGCCAAAAGCGCCCGATGACACGGGATATTCACCGGTCATATCGAGCATTAACGATCAAACGGCTGCCGCGCCGGTCTGGTGGTATCTGATTCACAAGCTGGCAAAGGGCATTACGCAGGCGTCTGTTGCCACAATCCCCTGCCGCCCGGACATGCGCCAGCTTCGTTTTGAGGTTCAGCACACGCGAATTAACAACAAATCTCTCGCGGAAGAGCTGCAGGACTTTACCAACGACTGCTATTCGCTCGCGCTGTATATGTGGAAACGTCAGGATCAAGGGCAGACGAAAGACAAAGTCACGCTGCGTGATATTGAGTGGATCGGCAGCAAAACCTTCCTCAGTAATTATTACGGCAGCCTGCAATCGAAAACACCCCGGGCGGAATTTGCCTGGAACGAAAGCCGAGACAGCGGCAGGCCGGATACCGGCCGGGGTGGCTACCCAACCTGCAGCGAGTGGTGGAATAAAGCTGATAGTGGACTACAGGCTCGTGTTGTTGATCAGGCTGACCCTGGATTGTGGACCCGTCTGTCGGCCGCTATGACCATGATCGGTGGTAATGCGGCTGACTATAAGGAGGCCATTATCCGCCGCCTGGTCAGCCCTGAAAGTCTGACCGTATCGCAGGGGGGACACGTCTATGCCGGCTATGGAGGAAACGCCGATTTTACACTCGATAACTCTGTTTCGCGTGTAGCTGCGATCGGCGGCACCGCGTTAGGCAGTCTGGCAGCGTTCCCGGCATTCGATGCCATGCGCCAGGCGCTACCGATGGTGCAAGCTGTATTACTCATGGCGGTGGTGGTGATTCTGCCGCTTATCCTAGCGTTCTCAGCCTATGAAATTAAGACAGTCATTACACTCACGTTTGTGCTTTTTGCACTGAACTTCCTGACATTCTGGTGGGAGCTGACACGATGGCTCGACAGCTGGCTGCTAACAGCGCTGTACAGTTCTGACACACACAGCAGCTTTAACATGGCCGGATTTCAGAACAGTTCGGATGACCTGATCATGAACTTTGTTATGGCCACGATGTTTCTGGTGCTGCCTGCAGTTTGGATGGGGGCTCTGTCATGGGCGGGCATTAGAATTGGAGGTGCACTTGATGGGGCATTTAGAAATGGCACTGCTAAGGTCGAGCAGAGTGGGGGAGAAGCAGTTAATAAAATGAAAAGCACCGTAAAAATGTAATGACATAATTAGCTTGGGGGCGGCTCAGTCCTCAAGCTTTGTCCTCTTCCTCTTCCTCTTCCTCATTATTAGAGCCAGCTGATGAAAAAATTGAATCATCAGCTGCACCATAATAATAACCGTATCCATCCCGACCATTTCTGTACTCAGGGCCGAACGAAGAGGCTGCTTCATTAGAAGCATTGGAAACTGTGTTATTAAGCTGTATGAAGCGAACCATAAACACAATTCCAGATACCAACAACATAGTCGCGCCCAGAGCGAATCCTGCAACGATGACCAGCATTATTAGCAAAAGAACAGAAAAGGGCACAACTGATTTTCCTATCGATGCAGGTATCTTTTTCCGGTCTGCCCAAGCAACAAAGCGATCATTGGCATCGTAATAGACGCGAGATAAGCGCTTCCAAACAGACGCAGCTTTTGTTCCGCGAGCATATGCGTTGGAACTCATACGTACCTCAATTGAATTAGCCTTAAACTGACGATACCGAAAGTTAACCATAATTGCACATTGAACTTAAACATCGCTTTATAGTTACAACACACATAAATAATCCAGATAACACCAGCCCCGAGCCGAACCTGAAACCCCACGCCCCTCTCAACCCGGACCCGCACCGTACCTGCACACCGGTTGCCCCCACTGACCAGCCGCAGGGCCGGATCAGTGAAGGCTCATAAATGGATGCTGTAACTACTCGGTTCTTCTTTGCTGTGCGTTTTACCGCGGGTTCTTCCTTTCGTCTCCGACCGTCTGACTTCAGTGCGCCTGAAAGGCCGCTGCTTAAACGGCGGTCGGGCAGGACATGGTTTGATTGGCGAGAATAACTTTCGCGGGTAGGAGGTATCGTGCTTGATAAGCTTTAAGTATGAATGATGATGTTTGCACCGTCTGAAATTCAGACGCAACAGAGTGAAGCACAGGCGTTGTTACGGGCTTTCTACACTTCTGCCTGTGCAACCAATTCTCTTATTTCATAATATTGACTCATGGAAGTATGCTATTCAGAATGCTGAATTCCTGCCCAGAAATCTTCCAGCACTCTTTCGATCTCCTCCGGGCTCTCGCTCCGGCTTTGTCTGACCACTGCATCCGTTAACTTCTCAATGTCCAGGGTGAGTAGTTCTTTCATGGAAGCAGCACTTGCGATCACCGCTATATCGCTGCCTAACAAATATGCCCCCATTCTCAGAGTATCCCACGCCAGTTCCTCACCATCGACCGGCGACTCATATATACGGCCATCTTCAATCACGCCATATTCAACGATTATTTTGTATAAATCCGCGGCATCCTTATTGTTTCCTACTCCGCGGTCTCTCCATGCAAAGAGTTTCAGCAGTGCCAGCCCCGGCAGCGAGCAGAACGGGACCGGATGATCTGAAACGACGTTAACTAGCACAGTGTGTCTGAACGCTTCTTCAAATCCATCAACAGCCATGACCACATCTCGATCCGGTGGCCAGGCGACTTTATTGGCTTCTGCAACACCACCAAATGGAATGATATCAAGCTCGACTCCATCCAGAATCAGACGGTGCGCGTTCCCTTTACTCGCCATGGCTCCTGCTTTGATGAAACCCTGTTTGAGCGCATCAAAAAATGCCCATTCTTTAACAAAGACGGCGAAATCAATGTCTCGGGTTCGTCTGCCAACAGGACGGCCATAAACATGGTGAATGAGAATTTCCCGCGACGTCGCACCAGCAATAAAGTAGGGGATTTCGTGAGCGCTGCATATTGTATCTATCTTGCAAAGTAGCTCCTCAGTAGGAGAATAGAGCTGCTTCGCTAAGTTCAAGGTAATTGTCATTAATGATCCTGGCAACTTCGAGTGTTCTGTCATCATGTACGTCAAGCATGTCGGCAAGGCAAAGCATTGCCTTTGCTTTCTCGTTAAGAATGAAACTGCCCCAGAAGCATCTAATCAACTGGAGTCCGGCCTCAGGCACCGGTTTCAGATTCAGCTCTTTACGCCGCTGTAACAGTGAATGAGGTGTATAGATAATCCCCGATCCCGGTATCAAGTAATTATCAGTCAACGCGGCGGCGGCGAGCTCTCCTCCTTTATATTCTCCCTCAGCCAGCGTCAGATGCGCCCATGATTCAGGAGCGGCCACAACCAGTTGATCAAGACGCGGTTTAAGAGCGCGCGCATACTCTTTTATCCAGAGAGTGCAAAGTGCTTCCGGTTCGATAAGACGCCGGCCGCTCTGTGCTTTTCGATAATGCCGGCGCTGTTCCAGCAGTTCAAACCCCTTACTGACCATGCCCAGAGAAATACCTGACAGTTCCGCCAGCTTTCGATAGGGTTTATTCAGTAGGTCAGGCTCTGAAAGCAGCACGAAGAGCAGTTTCATTACACCTTCAGGAAGGCTTCCGGCAGAAGCGATGGCTTTTTCTGCCTGTTTTCCTGCGACGTGCATATACAAGCCGGGAACACTTATCTGCATATTTCCAGCAATATCAATGTAGTTGATGCCGTTTTGTGAGCAGTATTCTGACATTCCCTCAGAGAGCTGATTGCAGATGAGCAGTAAAGGATATTTAGCAGCTTCATCAGACATTCTTCTTATAGCACCCAGCGTGGATATACGAAAAATCTGCTTAATCTCTGTAGCAAAGGTTAATTTCTCCCCTTGGGGGGTTACGATCGTGAGGAGCCCATCAGAATCACCTGTTAGTTCCTCACTTTCGTATTCAGCGCTTAAACCATACGGCAGGTTCTCGATCGCTTTTGATAGCAGCATCTCAGCCTTCATTTGTTCACACCCCAAAGATGTTCATGATTCATGAACATAGTAATATTAAGAACAAAATAAAAGTTATGCAACTCTGAGAAATTAAATCAAAAAAGCGTTGTTTATGCATGTACAGGAAGCCCAGCCACCTGAGATGGGCAGGGGGACGGAATGGCGATAGATGCACAGTGATTCAGTGGTCTGGTTCTCCTCTGCCTTAACTTCTGCAGATGTGATGAAATTCTGGAGCAGGCAGGTTAGGATCTGGCTTAATTAGCACTCAGCTCTAGGTCGACGTACTCCGGAGCATTTACTCAAGACTGAATGAATGGACAATTCTAACCTTTATGTAGACCATCTCGCATGGTGCGCCCTCGTTGCACTCAATATGGCCCGTAAGGCCGGCACGGTAAATTCAGCTGCACAGGAAAATCTTTTCCTGTGCAGGTGGCTGGCTACGGCTTAAAAAAGGCGTCTCTTCAGGCGAGAACTGGCAAGCGATATACACTGGCTTCTGAAGGAAGGAAGGGAGAAGGGTTTACGTGCGGATTTGCCGGGAAAGCTTGAATATCTCTGGCGAGCCAGCAATGGAGAGCTGTTGGAACAAAACGATCTCTTCAGGCTACAGCATATCATGCATGCCATTACGCTGACCGGGATCAGATACGGCGTCCTCACTGAGACAGAATGGGAAGGGCGTCTTGCCACTAAGCTGAATCCAAATATACCCGGGCTGTATATTCGAAAAGCAGGTCTCGCGGCCGGATTTAATGAGGACGGTTATCAGACTAAGCCACTGGAAGTGCGCATTACGGCAGAACTGGGGGCCGTTGATGCGCTACTTTCCCGCGCGGGCTGGCAGAGAACTTCTGAAGAAACAGAACCCTTTCTTCATAAACTTAACACTGCAGTTGTATAAGCACCGAGCTGTCAGACTTTATGCTGCCCCATTAAATCAACCATTGCACCAGCATGCGCGTCCACGTGCCGAATATAACGCATGACCGTTTCCGCTTTCTTCCATGTCCCTTCCTGCATAATCTGCGCAGTGCTGTATTTCTTTGTGGCCATGTCGATTGCTGCGCCGACGCGAGTGCTGTGACCCGACCAGCCGCGGTACCGGTTTTTATTGGGCTTCATGTCCTGGCCAGCACCGGCTACCTGCCAGGCGCGGGCAAAAATGTCCTCGAGCGCACGGGTGGAAAGCGGCCTCTTCGCCTCGACCCGCGCGCGGTTCGTTCTGTGCACGGGACTGAAGATAAAGGCGTCCGGCTCGGCAATCAGCCCGGAGACTGTCAGCCACTCCGTCAGCCTCTGCGAAGACAGGTCGCCCAGCCCCTTAATCAGTCCGCCGGTCATCACAATGGTTTTGGTCCAGGCCACGTCAAGCACGATCCGGCCGTCGGGGGCGCGTGAAATGTCGCGTACGCGGAGCCGTCCCAATTCGCTGACGCGAAGCAGGGTGGCGTAGGCTACGTGCAGAAACGTCAGGTCACGCAGCTCCTGCAGTCGTTCGGAGTCTGACCACCGGGCATCCAGGCTGAGCAGGTCGCCGAGCCGGAACGGGACGGCCTGGCCCGTGCGTTCTCCGGCGATCACCGCGGTACGGTTGATCTTCTTCACCGCACGAAAAACCTGCGGAGAGCGGTTTGGCGGAACCAGCCCAGCGTTACGGTGTAACATCGAGATCAGTGCTGCGTGCGTTGATATCGTTGAGGAAGCGCGTCCGCTGGCCTGAAGGTAAAGAAGATAGTCGCGCAGGCAGGTTGAGGACATGGGCAGAAAAGTGCGGCCGTTTTCTTCAGCCCACTTTGCGCAGATCCGCATCACGCTGAGCAGCTGCCGCCATGTGTTTTCAGAGAACGCTTCCCGATCCTGCACGAACTCGCGCAGCCGGTGGGCAATGTCGCCGTCAGCGGAAAGAGTCAGTGCTGAAGCAGGATGTTTTTTGTTCATATCGTCCGATTTTACAGCCGTCATTATGGAGGCGTTGCTGTGTGAATTCTGAGATACGTTCGGGGATGTTACTCTGCAGAATTTGCGTAGCGCTGCCGTAAAAATCATCAACTCCGCACGATGCAGGTTTGCTAAGGGCACGATCGCCATGGAGATCCCTATCATACTCGGATCTTCAATTGGATCCTATCTTCATATAAGACCTATTATATGAAGTTAATGTTGAATGGATGATTCCATCGTGGCAGGGTGCTCATCAGTGAGGCATTTTACTTTAACCTATATTCTATAAGTTAAGAACTTTGTTAGCCGTTCGGGCAGTACGGAGAAAGTAGCTCTGACTGTCATCAAACGCTAATTATATAAGGTGCCAAATACCTCATAAGTGACAGGTTGCGAAGAGCTAGTGATGGTATAAATAATGTTTAATTTATACTCAAAAAATTGTTCATAAGCTTCGGGTTGTACTATGTAACTTAAGCTAAGTCAGCTAATAAAAATCATATATGAAACACGCTCGGCCGTTACCATGGCCGAGATGTTGACGTGATTTTTAAATTAAAAAAACATTATTTCTTATTGTCTTTGATTGAATCTAAAACTATCTTCATAGTGTTAAGTAGCGAAGTAGAATCAGATTTATTTTGAGCGATCTCTACCGTTGACTGCCCTTTTTCTAATATGAAGTTTCGCTCAGTCTTAGACAAAGACTCAAAAATTTTAAATTTAAGCTTGTCTGGAAGTTCAGCTGACATTACTAACGAAACTTTCTTAGCCTCAATGTTTGTTATTTCATTTTGGATATACTTAATTTCTTGAAGGTTTCGTTTATATAAATTCAGAAAGAAAAAAGATAGCAATTCTATTGCTAAACTGACTCCAGCTTTTGATGATAACTCAAAAAACATAAGTGTATTATCATTGTTTGAATAATTAATATTAAAAACAAAATACAACAATATACTTATTCCTATGGCGGCTATGCTGATGCCAATGAACAAATTTATTCTAGATGTGACATTTAGGGAATTAGATCTAAGAACTAGCCTCTCTTTCATCTCAACAAAATAATCTTCAACCCTAGATAATGTATTATTGTTTTGTATTCTCGATTTTAACTCATCAATATAATTATCAAGTACATCAGATTTTAAAGAATTAAAAACCATGTCGTACAAATCTTTTTTATGATCTTTATTCAAATATCTAGATATATCACCATGAAGATTATCATTGTGTTCTTTATAAGAAGCCAACTGTTCCTCAAGATCATTTAGCCTCTTCCGTGCACTGGCGATAAATGATGTGGGTGCTTCTCCCACACTCCTATTCGAAATGACGCCAACCAATCCAGCAAAAGCCACTAAAATAACTGGTAGAGCAATAAAAAAAGAAGAGTCGCCATTTGTAAGCGCATTTATTATTCTAGATGATAAATTAACTATATTGTCACTAGCAAAGTGCGCGATAGTCCAAAGCAAAAAAAAAAATCATCAACAAATACTTTATGATGCTAGGAATTTTATATAACAAAATAATTCTTCTTCTTTTTTTATTTCCCTTTTATAAGCCTGAGCCTCTAGATAACTTTCTCTAAAAACGTTAGTGGTTTTATTTTGCAAAATCAATCCTTAAATCCATCCAATA
This sequence comes from Candidatus Pantoea communis, assembly GCF_011752685.1. Lineage (NCBI taxonomy): Bacteria > Pseudomonadati > Pseudomonadota > Gammaproteobacteria > Enterobacterales > Erwiniaceae > Pantoea > Candidatus Pantoea communis. The sequence goes on along the minus strand of NZ_VWXC01000019.1, from coordinate 15,974 downwards.
ATCATCTTAGAGTTGTTATCGGCAAGCGTGTAAAATCATTTAGTTTTTTTGCATTCAAGCCAAAAAAACTTTAAAAGCATAAAGCACTTTCATAAAACAAGTTAATAATTTCATTCTTACCTACGGCCCTCCTAGTAATCCAATACACTTTTGGAATAAAAGAAAATTATTATTCCGGCTTCAGTAATTCATTTATACATAGCCGGATGACTGAACTCCAAGGGCACGGAAGTTTAATACAAACGACGACAAAACACCGTGACAGCAACCATCAGTCAGTTTTGCATAAAAATTATGATGCGAGTATACACTCTTTAACTCTTTGCCACTCAAATTAATGATATTAAAAGGTACATTTTTGGCCTATATTTCTCCGCCCACCGTTCATAATCCATACGCAAAGGATGTCGCAGTTACTTTATGAATAACTAAATGATTGCCATAGCGATTGCTGATGGCAACGTTGTATGGGGGTCAAAGTGGGTTAGCACCGGCATTATCAATAATTTCAGGCCTGAATTAACATCATAAGTACATGCAGTAGCTTGATTCTGTATAATAGAAACGAAGAGATATCCTATTCTTTTTTGCATATGAGAAATTCAAACCAACTAGAAGTTTCACTACAAGTTGGTTTGAATAAATTAGGAATTGCTATGTCTATAACCAACTTCGCCATGTGTAGTGAGGTCTAACCCATCGAACTCGTCTTCGCGGTCCACCCTTAAGCCATTACATAATACGCCTGTAAGTTTTAACGCAATCCAACTGGTGATGGCTGAAAACAGGATACTAAAGACGATCACGCCCGCGTTGACCAACATCTGTTCGCCGATCAAGCGCCCGGCAACAAAACCACTGCCACCTAAGCTAGTCAGGGCAAAAATTGGCGTCAGTAGGCCACCCACAATGCCGCCGATACCGTGAATGGCGAAAACATCAAAGGCATCATCCAGATTTAAACGGTGTTTGATGAGTGTGACGAACGCCATGCAGCAGGGCGCGGTCAGGATGCCAACACAAATGGCGCCCACCGGCCCGACATAGCCGCAGGCGGGTGTAATGCCGACCATACCGGCCACAGCACCGCTGACTATACCCAGCAAGCTGGGGCGTTTTTGCAGCCGCCACTCAATAAACATCCACGCCACGGCACCCCCGAATGCCCCCAACAGCGTATTCAGCACGACCAGCATGGCGTAACCGTTAATCGCCAGTGCGCACCCGCCACAGAAACCCAGCCATCCTAACATCAGCATTGCACCGCCGGTCATGGTCATCGTCATGTTGTGCGGGGTGAGTGCCACGCTACCGAAGTTCTGGCGACGACCGATAATCAGCGCGGCTACTAAAGACGCAATACCGGAGTTGATGTGGACCACATTGCCACCGGCAAAATCTTGCACCGACAAGGCCGCCATCCAACCGCCGCCCCATGCCATATGCGCCAAAGGGATGTAATTGATGGTGGCCCAGATTGCCATGAACACTAAAACCGCACTGAATTTGACTCGCTCGGCGAACGAGCCGGTGATTAATGCGGGTGTAATCGCTGCAAAGGTCATCATAAAGAAGATGTAGACGTACTCAGGCACCGTGCCGACCAGCGAATCAACCGTAATATTCTTCAGGAAAACTTTTTCACCACTGCCTATGACGCTATTCAGCGTTTTGCCATCGGTGAAGGTAAAGCTATAGCCGTACAGCGTAAACAGAATCGCGACCAGCGCCGTGACGCTAAACACCTGCATCAACACGGACAACACATTCTTACTCTGCGCCATACCACCATAGAACAGTGCCAATCCTGGTAAGGTCATCAGCAGCACCAGCAGTGCTGTGACAAACATAAAAGCCGCGTCGCCGCTGTTTAACATTGGCGCGGCAAACGCAGGAAAGCTGCACAGCACAACAGGCAACGCGAATAGCATCGTTCGTTTCATTACGCACCTCAGCAGTAGCAGTCAAAAAAACGCCTCCGCAGAGCAGAGGCGTGAAGGGGAATTATTTCAGGTCCTGACCGGGAATCCAGTTGGTTCCGGCCAGTGGGACGCGTGCCATGGCAGCCGCTTCCACATTTAATGCCACCAAATCTTCGGGCTCCAGATTGTGCAGATGTGATTTACCGCAGGCGCGCGCCAGAGTTTGCGCTTCAAGCGTTAACACCCGCAGGTAATTGGCGAGCTTCTTGCCAGCCAGTTCAGGATCGAGACGTTTGCTCAGCTCGGGATCTTGGGTGGTAATCCCCGCTGGATCCTTGCCTTCCTGGAAGTCGTCATAAAAACCAGCAGCTGAGCCCAGCTTTTTATATTCCTCTTCATAACGCGGATTGTTATCACCCAAGGCAATCAGTGCCGCAGTACCGATTGCCACCGCGTCGGCACCTAAGGCGATAGCTTTGGCCACATCCGCGCCATTACGGATACCGCCGGAGATGATGAGCTGTACCTCACGGTGCACGCCCAGCTCCTGCAATGCCTGAACCGCCAGCGGGATCGCCGCCATGGTTGGAATGCCTACATGTTCGATAAACACATCCTGGGTCGCCGCTGTCCCGCCCTGCATGCCGTCGACTACCACGACATCAGCACCGGCTTGTACCGCCAGTTTCACATCATAATAAGTACGGGTTGCACCCACTTTCACGTAAATCGGCACCTGCCAGTCAGTGATCTCACGCAGTTCCGCGATCTTAATCGCCAAATCATCCGGGCCGGTCCAGTCGGGATGACGACAGGCACTACGTTGGTCGATGCCCTGTGGCAGGCAGCGCATTTTGGCTACGCGTTCAGAGATTTTCTGTCCCAGCAACATACCGCCACCACCGGGTTTTGCACCTTGGCCGAGCACCACTTCGATGGCGTCGGCTTTACGCAGATCGTCCGGGTTCATGCCATAACGTGATGGCAGATATTGATACACCAACTTGCTTGATTGCCCGCGCTCTTCCGGCGTCATACCGCCGTCGCCAGTGGTGGTTGAAGTGCCGACGGCTGAAGCACCACGACCTAAGGCCTCTTTTGCCTGCGCCGACAGGGCGCCAAAACTCATGCCCGCGATCGTCACCGGCGTACTGATCACCAGCGGCTTTTTGGCATAGCGCGTACCGAGCACCACTTCGGTACTGCATTTTTCGCGATAGCCTTCCAGCGGATAGCGCGACATGCTGGCACCGAGAAACAGCAAATCGTCGAAATGCGGCACCTGACGTTTGGCACCCCAGCCGCGGATATCATAGATGCCGGTCTCAGCGGCACGTTGGATTTCGGCAATCACTGAACGGGTATAAGTGGCGGATTCGCGTAACGCCGGATTGTATTTATCACTCATGGTGTTCTCCACTTAATACGCTGACGCGTTATCCACTTTGAAGTTGTAAAGCTGACGAGCTGAGCCGTAGCGCGTAAAGGCGGTGGGTGACTCATCGAAGCCTGCTTGTTGCAGGAGCAAACCGAGTTCTTCGATGTGTTCCGCGCGCATCTCTTTCTGCACACAATCTGCACCCAATGAGGCGACAGTGCCCTTTACATAAATGTGTGCCTCGTACAGTGAATCGCCGAGTGCTTCACCGGCATTTCCGCATACCACCAGACATCCGGCCTGAGCCATAAAGGCGCTCATTGGACCGATATCGCCTTTCACTACGATGTTGATGCCTTTCATTGAGATGCCGCAGCGAGCGGCCGCATTACCTTCAATTACTAACAAACCACCGTTGCCGGTTGCGCCTGCAGATTGCGAGGCATCGCCTTTTACGCGTACTGAACCGGACATCATGTTTTCCGCTACGCCGACGCCAACGTTACCTTGCACGGTAATCGCCGCTTTCTGATTCATGCCCGCACAGTAATAACCGGCATGACCGTCAATCGTGATATCCACTTCATCATTCACGCCGCAGGCGATGTTGTGTGCGCCAGCTGGATTAATCACCTGCCAGTTTTTGATCTCTTTAGTCAGGTTGGCATCGTGCAATGCCTGATTCAGTTCGCGCACGCCGTGACTTAAATCGTAAGTTTTCATCATCACACTGCTCCTGCGGTCTGGGTGCTGTTGCGCTCCCACACGTAAAGTTTTGCCGGTTCCGGCTCCCACACGTTGGCGTCCTTGATGCCCGGCAGATTTGCCAGCGCACGATATTCGGAGGCCATGGCGACGTAATCATCGGTTTCTGCGATCACTGCTGGCTTACAGGCGATGGGATCGCGCAGTACTGCAAAGCCGTCACGCGTGCCGATGGTGAAGGTGAAGAAGCCATCGAGATCTTTGAGCGCGTTCTCCAGCGCCACCTGCAACGAATCACCTTGCGCTAAGCGCCACGCGAGATAGCCCGCAGCCACTTCGGAATCGTTCTCTGTTTTGAACTGAATCCCGGCGCGCTTAAGTTTTTCGCGCAGGCGATTGTGGTTAGAGAGAGAACCGTTGTGCACCAGGCAAAGATCCATGCCGGTTGAGAACGGATGGCTGCCCTGTATCGTCACGGCACTTTCCGTGGCAAGACGGGTATGGCCAATCGCATGGCTGCCTTTCATCTTGCCGAGATTGAAGTGATCGGCGACTTGAGCTGGCAGACCAACCCCTTTAAGAATTTCGATACTGTGCCCGGCGCTCATGACATCGATTTCCGGTGCATGCTGTGCCAGCCAGGCCAGTGCGCTGGCTTCATCGGTTGGCAGCTTAAAGACCGCCACGCTGCTGTTCTGGAACCACTCATCAACCTTGCCAAAGTCGGTCGCCAGACGGTCGGCCAGGCCGTTCCAGTTAAAGCTGGTATCATCACTGCGCAGCGTCAGTTTGATGCCCGCGTCATATTCGTCACCGTAAACGGCAAAGCCAGCACTGTCGCAGCCACGTTCGGTCATCGAGATCAGCATCGGACGGAACAGATCGCCCAGCTGCTGCTCCATCGCCGCATTTTTAAAATAGAGTCCGACAATTCCACACATAGAATTTCCTTTGGTTTGCAGGGTTTCATTAAAAGAATTCGAGGTAGCGACGGGTTTCCCACTCGCTAACATGACGGTGATATTCGTGCCACTCCTGGCGCTTGACCTTAATGAACTCGTCCACGATCTCCGCGCCCATGCATTCGCGCAGAATCTCGTCAGCCGCGAGGGCATCCAGGGCTTCTTTCAGGTTTTGCGGCAGTAATTCGATGCCTTCGCGTTGGCAATCCTGAGCCGTAAGGGCATACAGATTGCCGTTCTGCGCTTTACCCGGCTCAAGTTGACGTGCCACACCATCCAGTCCGGCTGCGATAATGGCCGCATGCACCAGGTAAGGATTGGCACCAGTGTCGGGCAGGCGCAGCTCAAGGCGACCATAAGGGATCCGCACCATGGCCGAGCGGTTGTTGTCACCGTAGGTGATAAACACCGGAGCCCAGGTTGCACCCGTGGCAGAACCGCCACTGGTTAAGCGTTTGTAAGAGTTAACGGTGGGCGCAGCAAAGGCACAAAGGGCTTTCGCGTGATGCAGCATGCCCGCCATAAAGTGATATGCCGTTTTCGATAAACCCAGGCCTTGCGGATCGCTGTCATCGTGGAAGATGTTATTGCCCTGACGATCGGCCATCGATAGATGGAAATGCATGCCGTTACCGGGGCGATCAGCGAAGGGTTTTGGCATAAATGAGCACAACAGACCTTGGTCATGGGCAATTTCCGCCGCTGCCATGCGCACAAAAGTAAAGCGGTCAGCTGAGGTCAATGCGTCGCTGTAGGTGTAATTAATCTCGAACTGACCGTTAGCGTCTTCATGGTCGATTTGGTAGACATCAAAACCGACCTCCTGCAACGACTCAGTGAGTTTCTCCAAGAATGGGCGTACGCGGGACAAGCCTTTATAGTCGTAGCAGGGTTTTGCCAGCGTATCGCTGCTATCGGCTGGCAACAGGGTGCCATTTTCACCGCGAGTGAAGAGCGAGAACTCCGGTTCCAGGCCGCTATTCAGCGTCCAGCCTTTTTCGGCCAGGCGCTCAACCTGTTTCATCAACACCACACGACTGTCGTAGGGGTGCGGTTGTTTATTCACGTAACCGTTGCAGGCAATACGCGCATAACCCGGCTGCCATGGCACCAGTGACAAGGTACTGAGATCGCCACGAGCGCAGAAATCGGGGCCTTGCGGCTCCATGCCCATACCTGAAATGGCGAAACCGGCAAAGCCCGCACCTTTCTCAACCACATCCATCAAGCACTTAGCCGGCACCGATTTGGTTTTAGCGGCGCCGTGAATATCAACGAACTGTGCGAGCAGATAGCGCACATTGTTGTCTTGTAAAAACTGCCTGGCCTGTTCAGGTGACATAACTACCTCTTAACCGCAATGAAATGGAGCACGCTGCTTGAGTGCGTGGGCCTTGTTGTATTCTCGTGAGGAATATTTTTTCACTGACAGGAAAATGCAGGAGCTGTGCCAGAATGGCTGGGTTCTTAGATGAAAAGTAAAAAAACCTTTTATTTCATGGTATTAAATTTCATCCGTAAATCAGGATGGGTGAATTAGGCAGTAAGGAAACCAGATTTCACCAACCTCAATCATCAGTAATGAATATTTAGCAGGAGTGGATTCCCCAAATTGGGGCTTAGTAATGGGACTTTTAACTCCCTATTTGCACATAAATCTTCATGGATAAATAAAATGAGTGAAACCATTCAAATTTGAAATGAAGTATTTATATATAAATGATTAATTTGATGTGGGGTGATTTAGGGATATTTATAAAATGTCGCTAGACAAGCGCGGAAAGATGAATTAAATGTGTTAAATAAGAATCGCAATGTGGCTTTTTGATTGTCGCAAAGCTGATATTTATTCACTCGTAAATTAATTCATTCACCTGTGTGGAGTGGCTATGTCTGCATCTGTTCGTGATTTCATTATTACTGCAACTTGTCCTGCAACCTCGGGAATTATTGCCGCTGTGACGGGGTTTCTAAGTCAGAGTCAATGTTACATCAGTGAGTTGTCACAATATGACGATGAGCACTTAGGGCATTTCTTTCTGCGTGCGCGTTTTCGTTTTAATGAAAACCTCAGCGCGGATATTGTCACGCTAAAAAAAGATTTTGCCGCCATTGCCGAGCGTTTAAACATGCAATGGGATATTTTCGATACCTCAGAGCCGATGCGTGTGTTGCTGATGGTGAGTAAGTTTGACCACTGCCTGGCGGATCTGCTTTATCGACGAAATAAAGGTGAACTGAATATCAACATCACCGCCATTGTCTCCAATCATTTGGATCTACGGCCTATGGCGGAGCGTGAGGGTATCCGCTTTGTTTACTTGCCGGTCAATAAAGAAAACAAGACACAGCAAGAGACTGAGCTGTTAAAAATCGTCGAGGAGACGCAAACGGAACTGGTGGTGTTAGCGCGTTATATGCAGATTCTCTCGGATAATCTGTGCAAACAGCTGGCCGGTCGGGCTATCAATATTCATCACTCGTTCTTACCCGGTTTTAAAGGTGCGATGCCTTATCATCAGGCGTATGAGCGTGGTGTGAAATTAATTGGTGCCACGGCGCACTATGTCACCTCCGATCTGGACGAAGGCCCGATTATTGATCAAGAAGTGCAACGCGTAAATCACACACATCGCCCTAACGATCTGATTGTAGTGGGCCGAAATACCGAAACCATCGCACTGGCGCGCGCGGTGAAATATCACACCGAACATCGCGTCTTCCTCGACGAAAATAAAACGGTGATTTTCTGATGACAACCACGCTGACCTCGCAACCGATAGCCATCAATATCGATGGCAAAAAAAGCGCTGCCAAACTACTCGAAAATACCGCCCAAGAAGTATGCCAGTTAAAACAGCAGGGCATGACGCCCTGTTTAGCTGTGGTACTGGTGGGAGATGATGCCGCTAGTCATGTTTATGTGCGCAATAAATTACGTACCGCCGAACAGGTCGGCATCAAATCTATTGAATTACGCTTTGATGCGCAATTAACCGAGGCGCGTTTGCTCGCCACTATTGACGAATTAAATAATGATCCCGCGGTGCACGGCATATTAGTGCAGTTGCCATTACCTCAACAGATTAATGAAAGCGCAATTGTACGGGCCATTTCACCTGTGAAAGATGTGGATGGTTTTCATCCGCAAAATGCCGGCGGCTTGGTTCAAGGCCAACGGGTGATCACGCCATGTACTCCGCTGGGTTGCCTGCTGCTGTTGCAGGAGTATGGCGGTGATCTGAGTGGTAAACACGCGGTGGTGATTGGTCGCTCCAACATCGTGGGCAAACCGATGGCCAGTTTGTTGCTGCATGCGCACTGTTCGGTCACCACGTTGCATTCGCGCAGCCGTGATGCCGCGCAGCTGGCGCGCCAGGCAGACATCCTGATTGCTGCTGTAGGCCAGCCACAGATGATTGATGCCAGCTGGGTAAAGCCCGGCGCGCTAGTGATTGATGTCGGCATTAACCGTGTAACCCGACCAGACGGCAGCACTCGACTGGTGGGGGATGTGGATTACGACAGCGTGAGTCTGGTGGCAAAAGCGATCACCCCTGTACCCGGCGGTGTCGGCCCCATGACTATCGCTTGTCTGATGCAAAACACCGTGCTGGCGGCTGAGTTGCAACTTCAGCAAGCGGCGGGTTAAGGAGAGGGAAGATGCCATTAGCGTTATTGAAATACGGGCTGTCGTCAGAATATCCGGCAGAAGTGGATATTCCCGCACCGCGTGAACTGAAAAAACACTATGACGTGGTGATCATTGGCGGCGGCGGTCATGGCTTAGCCATTGCTTATTATCTGGCGAAATACCACGGCATCACCAATGTGGCCGTGCTGGAAAAAGGCTATTTGGCAGGTGGCAATACGGCGCGAAATACCGCAGTGATTCGCTCTAATTATCTCACCTCTGAAGGCGTACGTTTCTACAGTGAGTCGGTGAAGCTGTTCCAGAATCTGTCGAACGAATTTGACTTCAACATCATGTATTCCGAACGCGGACAGCTGACCCTGGCCCATACCGACAGCACGGTGCGCGCCTTTCGACAGCGTGCTGAGGTCAATAAGCACTTTGGTGGTCGCACCGAGATGATTAATCGTCAGCAGATCAAAGAGCTGGTGCCAACCTTAAACCTCGACCCCGGTAATCTGCCAGTGCTGGCAGGGCTGTGGCATATCGATGGTGCCACTGCGCGCCACGATGCAGTGGCCTGGGGCTATGCCAAAGAGGCAGCAAAGCGCGGTGTGGAAATTCACCAAATGACCGAGGTGGAGGATTTGGTGATCGCCGAGGGGCGCATTACGGCGGTGAAAACCAACCGCGGAACCGTGGGTTGCGGTTGTGCGGTACAGGCTGTCGCGGGGCACAGTTCGCTGCTGGCACAAAAAGCCGGTTTCCGCTTGCCGGTGGTGTCGTATCCCCTACAGGCCATGGTGACGCAGCCGGTGAAACCCTTTCTCAATCCGCTGGTCAGTTCCTCGGCGTTGCACTGTTACGTGCAGCAAACCAGCCGTGGCGAAGTGGTGTTTGGCGGTGGCTCCGATCCTTATCCGCTCTACAACACTCGATCGACGTTGGATCTGAAAGAGAGTCTGATCGCCCATGGTATAGAGATGTTCCCGTTCCTGGCGAAAGCGCGCTTGATGCGTCAGTGGGCGGGGATCACCGACATGACACCCGATTACAGTCCAATCATGGGCGCAAGCCCGGTGAAGAACTACTACCTCGACGCCGGATGGGGTACGTGGGGCTTCAAAGCTACGCCGATCTGCGGCAAAACCATGGCGGAGTTGGTCGCCAGCGGCGGTAAAACGCCGGAACTGATCGCACCGTTTCAGCTGGAACGTTTTGCGCGCTTTCAGCAGGTCAATGAAATGGGCGCTACGGCGGCCAGCCACTAAAGGAAAGACAGATGAAAATCATGCATTGCCCGCTCAACGGGCCGCGCAATATCACTGAATTCGCCTACGGTGGCGAATTGAAAACCCTGCCTGATCAGCTGAGCTGCAGCGATCGTGAATGGGCGGACTACGTGTTCTATGAAGATAATCGGGCAGGGGTAGTGACTGAATGGTGGTTCCACACGCCGTCGAGTTATTGGTTTCTTGCACAGCGCAATACCCTAACCGATGAAGTGATCCGTACCTTTGACGCCAGCGAAGTCTTCCCCAACCTGCACAGCAGTGCGCTGCCCGCCAGCATCAGCGCAGCCATGGAGGTGGCATCATGACCCAGAAGCGTTTAGCAGCCCCTATGGGACGGCTGATTGACCGTCGCCAACCGCTGCAATTTACTTTTGAGGGCGAGCAGATCAGCGGATTTGCTGGTGATTCGATTGCCAGTGCGGTGATTGCCAGCGGACGTCATTTGTTGTCGCGCTCCTTCAAATACCATCGCCCGCGAGGTGTACTCAGCATGTTTGGTCAGGATGCCAATACGCTGGTACAACTAACGGATGAACCCAACGTGCTGGCCGATGTACAGCCAATAGCGCAGGGACTCACCGTCACCGGACAAAATTACAACGGATCGCTGGATAACGACCGTGACGCGAAAATGCAGCTGTTTTCACGCTTTATGCCGGTGGGTTTTTACTATCGCGCTTTTTACAAACCCAAGGGAATGTGGAAACGATGGGAGCCGCTAATCCGTCGCAAAGCGGGTCTGGGAGTATTGAATCTCAAAATCGAAGCAGCGTATTACGACAAAGCGTATCTGTTCTGTGACGTGCTGGTGGTCGGCGGGGGACCGGCAGGATTACAGGCTGCGCTGACCGCTGCAGACAGCGGTGCGCAGGTAATTGTGGTTGAGCAACTGCCGCTTATCGGTGGCGCACTCAGTTGGGCGCGGATGGCAGCTGAGGCGCAACAGACGGAACAGGTCTTGCAGTTCATGACTAGTCGTGTGGAAACGCACCCGAACATTCGTGTACTGCTTAATGCGACTTGCAACGGTTGGTTCAAAGATCACTATTTGCCCGTGATTCAGGGGCAGCGCATGTACAAAGTACGTGCAACCAGCAGTGTTATCGCTGCGGGTGCCTACGACCAGCCGGTGATCTTTCGCAATAACGACTTGCCAGGTGTGATGTTAACCAGTGCCGCCCAGCGTTTGATGCAGCATTACGGCGTCAAACCGGGTCAGCGCGCCGTGTTGTTAACCGGCAATGATGATGCGTATCTGGCAGCGTTGATGATGCATGAGCAGGGTGTGACGGTTGCGGCCATTATCGACTTACGCACTGAACTGCCGTCAGCGGCCCTGACACAACCTTTACAGCGTGCAGGTATTGAGCTGATCGCCAATGCTACGGTTTATGAGGCATTGGCTGCGAGTGCGGGTCAGGTTTCAGCGGTTGAAGTCCGCAGCATTGTCGGCCAAGGCAAAGTGGCAGCGAGCGGCAAACGTATCGAATGCGATTTACTCTGCATGTCTGCGGGGTATATGCCTGCCTGGCAACTGCCGTGTCAGGCAGGTGGCAAACTCAGCTATGACGATGCCAGCGCCAGTTTTACGCTGAGCCATTTGCCCGCGGGCATGTTCACCGCCGGTTCGATTAACGGCTGGCATACGCTCGAAGAGGTGGTACAGGATGGCACCCACGCCGGACGCATGGTGCTGCAACAGTTAGGAATCAACAACAACATCAGTACTTTGCCACCGAAACAAGGAGAAAAACCACGTATTAATCATCCCTGGCCAATCTTCGCCCATCCGAAAGGCAAAGAGTTTGTCGATTTCGACGAAGACCTGCAAATCAACGACATCATCAACGCCACCAAACATGGCTATCGCGATGTGCAGCTGGTAAAACGTTTTTCCACCGTCGGTATGGGGCCGTCTCAAGGGCGGCATTCAGCACTACCGACCGCACGTTTAGTGGCGCAGGCTACTGCACGCAGCGTGAGCGAAACCGGCGTCACCACCGCACGTCCGCCATTTAGTGCAGAGAGCCTGGCGCATCTGGCTGGACGTCATTTCGACCCGTGGCGTGTCACGGCCATACATCAACGTCATCTGGCTTTGCAGGCGCAAATGATGCCAGCAGGCAACTGGCTGCGCCCTGGCTGGTATCAAACTGTGCCTGCCACCGACAAAAAAACAGCCGTGCAGGCAGAGGCGCTCAATGTGCGTAATAACGTCGGACTGATTGACGTTTCGACCTTGGGCGGCATTGAGTTGCGCGGCCCGGATGCCGCAGAGTTCCTAAACCGTCTTTATACGTTCGCCTTTATCAAACAGCCTGTGGGACGCACGCGCTATGCGTTGATGACCAATGAACAGGGCGTGGTGATTGACGATGGCGTGGCTTGCCGCTTGGCGGAGAACCACTTCTATGTCACTGCGACCACCAGCGGTGTGGCACGAGTGTATCAATCGATGTTGCAGTGGAATACGCGCTGGCGGCTGGATGTGGATATCGCTAACGTCTCCTCCGCGTGGGCGGCGGTCAATCTGGCGGGACCCCAGTCGCGTAAGGTGCTGAGTAAGTTGTGTGATGAACTGGATTTGAGTGCCGAAGCGTTCCCCTATTTAGCCTGTCGTGAAGGAAAGGTGGCCGGTATACCGGCGCGTCTGCTGCGTGTGGGCTTTGTTGGCGAACTGGGCTATGAGATCCATGTGCCGACCCGTTATGGTCAGGCCTTATGGGATGCGCTGATGCAAGCGGGGAGCAATGACGGGATAAAACCCTTTGGTGTCGAAGCACAGCGTTTGTTGCGCCTGGAAAAGGGGCACGTGATTATCGGTCAGGATACCGATGGTATGAGCCATCCAGGAGAAATCAGCATGAGCTGGGCGGTTAATCGTGTTAAGCCGGAATTTATTGGCCGTCGCGCCATCGATATTCTGGAATCTCACCCACCGGTGCGCAAACTGGTGGCTTTCACACTGCCTGCAGCATCCCCGCTCCCGCTGGAAGGTCATTTAGTTTTAGAAGGTGAGCGTATCACCGGCAATGTAACATCCTGCGAATATTCACCCACGCTCAAAGCGATAATTGGCATGTCCTATGCATCAGCAGATCGGGCAACCCCGGGCGATAGCATTACCATTCGCACTGAAGGCGGCAGGGACGTCACTGCATTAGTGGTGAAGTTGCCCTTTTATGATGCTGAAAACCAGCGACAGGAGCTGTAATGATGCAAAACATGCACGTTTTGGCGGCAGGACCGCTGGATCATCTTGAGGCGGCGTCGATTGATAACGGCGCAATCGCACTGCACGACAGCTCGCATCAGGCGCGCGTGGGTTTTCGCGGACGCCACGCCGCGTGGTATCTGCAACAACGCGGCTTTGTGCTGCCCGATCAGCCAAATCAGTGTTGCTGGCAAAGCGACGGCTCACTGGTCGCGCGTTTATCACAGACTGAATTTTTAATTCTGGCCGCAGATAACGCCCCCTCGCGGATTCAACACGAGGAGCAGTCATGGCAAATGAATGAGCTGTCGTGCTTTATGCTACCGCGCCAGGATACCCATGCGTGGCTGGCGATAAACGGCGCTCAGCAAGCGGCAATGATGGCGAAGTTGTGCGCGGTTGATCTCTCGTCGGATAAATTTTTGCCTGGCGCAGTAGCACAAACCTCTGTCGCGCGTGCCAATGCATTAATCATCAATGCCTCGCTGCCGGATGATGAACAGTTTTGGCTGCTGGTGGATTACTCCATGGCGGCGTATTTCTGGGATGTGTTGCTTGATGCCATGGCGGAGTTTGCTCGCTGATTTCCACTCTCCGGGCCACGGCCCGGCTTCACATATGCAGGTGTGTATGTCTCTGGCTGCTATTACTGAAAATGATTACACGGTGCCCGCACTCTTTCGCGGGCTGACCATCATTGAAATGTTCAATAGTCGTGACCGGGTATTGACGGTGCAGGATTTTGCCGATCATCTTGGTGTATCTACCTCCTCGATTTACCGTATTGTCACGACGCTGACTGAGATGAACTATCTCGATAAGGTGGCGAAAAATACTTATCAACTCGGTCCGCAGGTCATTTCCAATGGATTTAGTTACCTGGCCAGCCGGGATGTGGTGGATATCGCCATGCCGCATTTGAATACGCTGCGTAATACCGTTTCCATGTCATGCCATCTCAGCATTCGTGAAGGCCAGGAAGCGGTCTATATTTATCGCTCATTTGCGTCACAGCGCCTGTCGGTGAATGTGCCTATTGGTACGCGTATTCCCTGTCACTGCAGCGCCATGGGGCGGGTGTTGCTCACCGGCTTAAATGATGCAGAACTGGATAGCCTCTATCAACATGTGCGACTGGATGGCTATTCGGTTTCAGCACCCCGCACCTTGCCAGAACTGAAGCAAACCGTGCAGCAGGACAGCATACAAGGCTGGGTTGAGCACCAGTCCGATTTCGCCACCGCGATTGCCTGCGCGCTGCGCGATCATCACAACCAGATTGTGGCGGCGATCAACGTCTCAGGACCTGATGCGTTGATGGAAGATCCTCATCAGAAGGAGGTGGTGCGTAATGCGTTATTAGCTACTGCGCAACGTATTTCGTTCGAACTTGGAAACCTGCGCAAAATGTCGGAGAAAATTAAGCCTCGATGAGCAAATCGGTCACCACCAGCCAGCGTGAGAGCCCGTTGAGTCTGGAGCAGCATATTGCGCGTTCGCTGAAGCAGCGGCGCATTTCTCAGGGTTATAAAATCTCAGATGTGGCACGTATTGCGGGTGTCAGCGTTGGTATGGTCAGCAAGGTGGAGAATGCCCATGTTTCCACCAGTCTCGATATTCTCAGTCGTCTGTGTGACGCCATCGGTTTGTCGGTTTCCAAATTATTTAGCGATTATGATGTGGCCAAGCGCGGCGCCCAGTTGATTAAAGCGGGTGAGGGCATGGAAGTAGTGCGCACTGGCACCGAAGTCGGCCACTCCTATCATTTACTCAGTTATGCGCAAGGCCCGCACAAACTGTACGAACCCTTTCTGGTCACCATGGACGATGCCAGTGAAGAGTTTCCCAATTTCTGTCATCCAGGGCATGAATTTCTCTATTTGTTGGAAGGAGAATTGATTTATCGCCATGGCACGCGCCTTTACCCCATGTCTCCGGGCGATAGCTTGTCATTTGACGGCGGTGTGCCACATGGTCCAGAAAAACTACTACAAGTACCTATACGACTATTGTCTATTGTTCATTACATTGAGAATGATGAAGCTTACTAATTGTTAATCTTGAAACACCTCAGCTCTCACTCATTTTTTCCATTCAATTTCCCATTCTCACAAAATAACGCAATCAACCCTTGATAGCCATAAGAAAAATTTATATTGCCGATAAAACACAATACATCCATATATGAAAAAAACACATACTGTAAAATAGCCCACCACCACCACCATGAAATAGTAAAGGTGCACCAAGCACCAAAGACGATAACTAAAATGCGACCTTATATTTACCTAGGAGAATATTTCTTCAAGTTTGATGATATGAGGCATTAAATTAGCACCAAGTTAAGGAGATGCATTTAAAATAACCAAAAAAACCTTAAAAAGCATACAGATAGAATTGCACCACATCAGTGCTTAATAGCCATTAAAAAGTTCACTTATGAATGCAAAGATTTAAGTTTAATTTTTTATAGTCCAGTTACAACCCTGAATTCCTAACATCCACCCATAAGAACAACAATGCCAAATAAGAATGCCATATTATGGTATGCCAAACTGAACATTTAAGATGAATTAACTCCCATCCTCACTTCAAGGTTGAAACTATGCATCCAGATATACGCAAGACGTTCGTTACCACCGAGACCATTTACTCCGACGGCGGCAAAGCGGCGACGACACCGCTGGTGATGATTGCGGCGGCCGCCGTGGTGAAAAATCCGTGGGCAGGCGAGGGTTTCGTGGAAGATCTCGCCCCTAAGATTCGTGAAATGGCACCCGTGTTGGGCGAGTTACTGACCGGGTTAATCGTGAAAGAAGCGGGCGGCGGTGACAAGGTTGTGGCTTATGGCAAAAGCGCCGTCG